>JAFDFT010000071.1 GCA_019309685.1 Deltaproteobacteria bacterium | reverse complement strand
CCTGAGGTTCATTCAGAGCAAAATTAAATGAGCATGAACCGCAGGATATTATATGGCGTGCATCCTGCGGTGTTTGAAGCCTCTTTTGATTTCATTGTTCTTTCCTTTTTTCCATCCATAAATGGCCCTTTTCCGTAATCTTCCGCCTTCGCGCAATTCCTAGATTTTCTTGATCTTTAGAAAAATTGCTCATTTTTGGGTTGGAAACGCATCTCCGCGCCCATCTTTTAAAATTGAATAAGTGGATGGCCACTAGCTAGGTTAATAGTAAGTTAAATACTTCGAAAATTATTAATCTTATTTCTTTGAAAGTTTATACTGTAAACTGTCTTCAAGCGCCTGCCAGCTTGCTTCAATAATATCTTCAGACACACCAATGGTGCTCCATATCCTGTCTTCATCACGGGTATCAATAAGTACCCGAACTTTGGCGGAAGTCCCGTCGCTTCCTTCAAGTACTCGAACCTTAAAATCGATAAGATGGGTTGACTTCAAAGAGTCCGGATAAAATTTGTTCAAGGCTTTTCGAAGTGCGTTGTCAAGCGCACTCACCGGACCCTCTCCTTCAGCCACCGTTATTTCAGTTCGGCCATTTACCGTAATCTTGATGGAAGCCTGAGAAGCGCATTTTCGATTTTTTTGTTTTATGATGGTTACCATAAAGGATTCAAGTTCGAAAAGCGGCTTAAATTTTTTGGCAAATTTTTCCATCAATATTTGAAGCGAACCTTCTGCCGCTTCAAACTGGAAGCCTTCACGCTCGAGCCGTTTTATTTCCGCAACGATCTTTTTACTATCATGCCCATTTTCGTTAAGGTTTATCGCCATTTCCCTTGCTTTGTACTCCACATTGCTTTTACCGGATAGATCGGACACAAGAACGCGGCGCTTGTTCCCCACCTGCTCAGGATCAATATGCTCATAAGCTTTTGGCGTTTTCATAATCGCGCTGACATGAATGCCTCCCTTATGTGCGAATGCGCTTTTGCCCACAAAGGGACGATTATTTAATGGGACCAGGTTCGCAGTTTCACTTATAAACCGAGATAGTTTTCTTAAATTTTTAACATTTTTCTTCGGGATGCATTTACGGTCCATTTTCAAACAGAGAATGGGGATAATGGAAGTGAGATCCGCGTTGCCGCATCTTTCACCATATCCGTTTATTGTTCCATGAACCATGACAGCGCCCGATTTTACTGCGGTTATGGAATTTGCTACTGCCATTCCACTGTCATTATGGGTATGAATGCCGATCTTTACGTGATTATATTTATCATTCAGCCTGTTTTTAGCGTCATGTGTGATGGTTTCTATATCAAATGGAAGCGTGCCTCCATTTGTATCACAAAGAACAATAAAGTCCGCATCCGCTTCCGCAGCAGCCATGATGGTTTCCAGAGCGTAATCGCTGTTATCCTTGTATCCGTCAAAAAAATGTTCGGCGTCAAAGATTACCTCTTTTTTCCTGCTCTTAAGATATTCAACGCTTTCCCTTATCATTAGCAGGTTTTCTTTTAGAGAATTGCGCATGACCTCTTCAACGTGGAGCTTCCAGCTTTTTCCCACAATCGCAACAGCAGGTGTCTTGCTTTGGATCAGAGCCGTAATATTTTGATCTTTGGCAGGGGTAATGCCTTTTTTACGGGTTGATCCAAAAGCAGTTAACCGGGAATTACGAAATTGAAGTTTCTTAGCTAATTGAAAAAACGTCATATCCGTTGGATTCGATCCCGGCCACCCGCCTTCAATGTAATGTATGCCCAGATCATCGAGTCTTTTGGCAATTTCGATCTTTTTTTCAGCAGAGAAACTAATGTTTTCTCCCTGGGCACCATCCCTTAAGGTGGTGTCATATAAAAGGATTGGTTCCATTTTTTATTCTCCAAGTGTCAAAAGCATGTTAAATTCACTTATAAAAAAACTATTTTTTTCTGTTTTCAGGCCTTAACCTGCGTACTGCTTCGCCCGCTTTCCACATTTCAGATTTTTTCATGGCATCCAGTTCAACCTGGAGTTTTTCCCGGTAATCCGGGGCACTGTTGACATCAAGAACCCTTTGTGTCTCTTTACCTGTTTTTACACTGTCATACAGTTCATCAAAAACCGGCGCCACAGCGTCTCTGAACCTGGGTGCCCAGTCAAGCGCGCCTCGCTGCGCTGTGGTGCTGCAATTTGAAAACATCCAGTCCATTCCATTTTCAGCAACCAGGCGGATAAGACTTTGGGTGAGCTCTTCAACTGTTTCGTTAAACGCTTCGCTGGGGCTGTGGCCATTTTTGCGAAGCACGTTGTATTGTGCTTCCATTGTTCCGGAAAGGCACCCCATCAACACTCCCCGTTCACCGGTAAGGTCACTGTACACTTCATTTTGAAATGTGGTGGAAAAGAGATATCCTGATCCGATAGCGATGCCAAGCGCAATGGTCCTTTCCTTGGCTCTGCCTGTAAAATCCTGATGTATTGCGAAACTTGAATTTATTCCGCTTCCATCCAAAAAGTTTCTTCGTACATTCATGCCGGAGCCTTTTGGGGCTACCAGTATGACATCAACGTTTTCAGGGGGGATAATATTTGTCTGTTCCTTATATACAATTGAAAATCCGTGTGAAAAATAAAGCGCGTCACCTTCATTAAGACATTCTTTTATTTTTGGCCATGTGGTCACCTGGCCGGCATCGGATAACAGAAACTGCAATACTGTTCCTTTACGTGCGGCTTCTTCAATAGGGAAAAGTGTTTCACCGGGCACAAAACCGTCGGTGACCGCTTTGTCCCATGATTGACCGCCTTCCCTTTGACCGACGATGACATTAAAGCCGTTATCTTTCAGGTTCAACGCCTGGCCGGGCCCCTGGACTCCATATCCCAGGATCACAATGATTTCATCTTTTAAAATTTCTCTGGCTTTTTCCAGGGAAAATTCCTCTGATGTGACGACTTCTTCCGTAACTCCTCCAAAATCAATTTTAGGCATAGTGTTCTCCTTTTAATTAGTTTCCATCCATAAATGGCCCTTTTCAACAATCTTCCATCTCCGCAAGAAACTACGGCGAGACAAGCTGCGTCAACCCGCCTGAGGCGGATAAATCTGCGGAATTGCTTGTGCGACGTACAGCTTAGTACGCCTCCGCACAATTCCTTGATTTCCTTGACCTTGTGAAAAATTGCTCATTTCTGGATTGGAAACATTCTAAGTACCCATACTTTAGAATTTAATTATTGTATGGGCACTCATTAGTAAATATCGTTAAAATTATTTCGCTTCCCGGGAAAGTGCTATTTTACCAGTTCGCGCGACTTCTTTGATTCCAATGGGTTTGAGCAGGCTCAAAATAGCTGATAGTTTTTCTTCACTTCCGGTAACCTCAATCGTAAAGTGCTCAGGCCCCACGTCAACGACCTTGCTTCTGAATATATCGACAATCCTCAATATTTCAGCGCGAAATTCGGGCTTTGCATTCACTTTAATAAGAATCAACTCTCTTTGGACATGCTCAGTCCCCGTAAGATCATATACTTTGATGACATTGATTAACTTAAAAAGCTGTTTTTTGATCTGTTCAACAATAGATGTATCGCCTTTGGTGACCATGGTGATTCTTGAAACCAGGGGGTCTGTGGTTTCCGCCACGCAAAGACTCTCAATGTTATATCCCCTTCCGCTGAACAACCCCGCGACTCTTGCCAGTACGCCGGGTTCGTTATCTACAAGAATTGAAAGTATGTATTTTTTATCTTCCATAATCATTTCCTTTTGATAATTTTATGCCAGAAGCATTTCATTGATTGCTTTTCCAGCAGGGACCATTGGGTAAACACTTTCTTCTCTTTCAACCATAAATTCCATAATTACAGTCTTGTCAGATGAAAGACCTTTTTTTAAAACCGGTTCGACTTCTTCAGGTCTCGTGGCTTTTAAACCCGTAGCGCCGTATGCTTCGGCCAGCTTAACAAAATCGGGCGTGTTATCCATGCTGGTGCAGGCGTAGCATTTATCATAAAAAAGTTCCTGCCACTGTCTGACCATGCCCAGGTATTGATTGTTCAGGATAACGACCTTTACGGGCAGATTGAACTGGACAGCAGTTGCTATTTCCTGAATGTTCATCTGAATGCTTCCATCTCCGGCTATGTCTACCACAAGCTTATCCGGGCACGCGACCTGTGCACCGATTGCCGCGGGTAAACCAAATCCCATACATCCCAGCCCCCCAGATGTAATAAACTGCCCTGGATGATCAAAATGATAATGCTGGGCAGTCCACATCTGATTCTGTCCAACTTCTGTAGTTATTACTGCATCGCCTTTTGTCAACTCATACAATGTATCGATGACATACTGAGGCTTAATAATATTTTTCTGGTTATAAATAAATGGAGAAGTCCTTTTCCAAAATTCTATCTGTGTAAGCCATTTTTTTCTTCCTTTTATAGAACCGGTGAAATCTTCCTTATCTACCAGCGTATTTAAAAGACCCAGCGTAATTTTACAGTCTCCAACAACAGGCGTATGTACGGGGATGTTTTTATGTATTGATGTAGGATCAATATCAATATGAACGATGTCCGCATTTGGCGCGAATTCGTCAATCTTTCCGGTGACCCGATCATCAAAGCGAACACCTACGGCAAGGATAAAGTCTGATTCGTTAATGGCCATGTTTGCTCTATAGGTTCCATGCATACCCAGCATACCGAGCCATAAAGAATCTGTGCCCGGAAAAGAGCCAAGACCCATGAGAGAGCTGGTGACGGGTATGTGAAGTTTTTGGGCCAGCAAGGTCAGTTCTTGTGATGCTTTTGAAAGCACGGCTCCGCCCCCAGAAAAAATGATCGGCCGTTTGGCTTTTCTAAAAAGCTGAACCACTCTTTTTAGCTGTGTCATATTCGGGGTATAAGTCGGATTGTACGACCTCATATTTATTTTGTCAGGATGTTTAAAAGTGATTGCTTTTTGCTGTACATCCTGCGGGATATCGATCAGTACAGGTCCCGGACGGCCGGATCTGGCAAGATGAAACGCTTCTTTTACGATCCTGGCGAGTTCTTCTGTTTCTTTTACAAGATAATTATGCTTGGTACATGACCTCGTTATCCCAACGATATCAACTTCCTGAAATGCGTCGTTTCCGATGAGATAAGACGGTACCTGGCCGGTAATGATAACAACCGGGATGGAATCCATGTATGCGGACGCAATGCCTGTAACTGTATTGGTCGCTCCCGGGCCGGAGGTAACCAGGCATACACCTACTCGATTGCCTGCCCGCGCGAAGCCGTCCGCTGCATGTATCGCACCCTGTTCATGCCTGACAAGTATATGTTTTATATCTGTTTTTGCCAGCTCATGATATATATCGATGACCTTGCCGCCAGGAAATCCGAAAATGGTATCAACCCCTTCCTGCTTTAACATTTCAATGAGTATTTGAGCGCCTGTGAGTTTCATTTTTATCCTCTACTACCAGATGGCTTCATAATCCCGCCATGGCGGGACAGTGATGCTCTGTATTGAACTTTTTTCTTTGTTATTAAATTTTGAACTTTTAAGTCCATCATGTTTAATTGTACGCATAAAAATTAATGTGATATTTAAGCCAAAAAAAAATCCGTTACCTGCTTTGGGGCTGGTAACGGATTTAATATTTTTAAAATATTTAGTTAGACCATTAACAACCCCTTTCCCCGCGGCCCACGAGTAGCACGACCACGAGGTCAATAATAAGTAGATTAATAATGATTAGTATATTTTTCATAATTTTTTGACTGTTTTTATTAGCGCATATGTTAACAGATAAAAGAATGTTGTCAAGCTTTTTATTTGCCTTTGCCAGAATGCCTATTATTTTTTAATTAAAGTATCTATATTTTTCTCTTAGATTCAAGTGCGTCCCTTATAAATTTGGCGTACGGGCTTTTGCTAGTGATGATTTCATGAAGAGATGATATGGACTCAGCGCTGCCGATTTTTTTAAGCGATTTGACCGCGGCAGTTAAAACTGAAACATTGTTTTCATCGACAGATGATTTTACAATTTTTGAAAGCCACGTTTGTTGCTTTGAAATTTTATAGATGATTTCCATAAGGGCCTTTTCAATCAAACCTTTATGTTCAGGTTGCTCGACGACTGTAATTATCCCGATCAAATGAGTCACCTTTTTTGAATGGATGGCGGCGGCGTTTTTATCCTCAGGCAGTTCTGATGAAATAAGGAGCATCAATTTGTTAAATGATTTATCAGAAAAAAAAGTTAGACGGCTCAATGCGTGCAATGCCCTTAGTCTTACTTTTTCATTTTCATCATCCATTGCATCAACAATAAATTGCTCTGACTGATCTGGATTTAATTTAATTAACGTCCTTAATGCTTCCTCTCGGACCCTGGGATTTTTGTGTTTAAGAAATTTAATCACTCTTTTTGTATCATTTTCTTTGTTTCCTTTTGCCTTATTCAAAATTAAAAGGGCATTTCTATGAAGATGCCACGCTATATTCGGATCATCAAGTATCTTGCGTACCCATTGAAGCGCAGTTTCTCCTTTTTCTCCCAAAGAAGCGATCGCAGCTTTTCGAACCACCTGGTTTTCACTTTCGGAAAGAATTCTCCCAAATACGGATATACCTATAATTCCCATTTTCAATATAATTGCTTCAATTAAATGGCGCTGAGTATCATCAATACTATTATACGCGGCTGCAAGCTCATCTGTAAATTCAGTGAATATGGTAATAAATGGATTTAAAGAGTTGCTCCCATCTCTTGGAAAAATCATGGTTTCTGTGTCAGCTCTATCCGTGGATAAGAGTATATTAAGAATAAGGGTCCAGTCCTTGTTTTCAATGAGCTTTGGAACAACTCTATGGAACCATTTGATGAGCACTCTACCATTTTCGGGCGATTTTGAATCACCAATTGCATTTTGATAATATTGGGGATTGGATTTTAAGTCTTCAACCATGAGTGAGCTATCGATTTGGTATTTTACTGCAGATGGAAGCTCTTCATACGTAAGCAGTTTGCTAAAGTATAGCTTTTCAAGGAAGTTTTGAACCCTGGGTGTATTTTCCTGTATCATCCGGCTGGCAATTAATTTAAGGATCCGTTTCATACTGTTATAGCGTTTGGCTATATCGGGATCGTTTAAGTATTTATCCACTTCTTCCTTGTACTTTTCCATATCCTTAAAAAGTGACAGAGACGTTGCGTGCAGGAAAGGTATGGGGAATGCATCCACCAGTGTTTGTTCAATTTCTTCTAAATCGAGGTGTTTGACATTTTTAACAATCACATAACAGTTGATGATAAGCTCTTTTAAAAGGTTAGGGTGCTTCAGCGGTCTTAAAATATCCCTGATAATATCGATCTTCATTGTCTTGAGTTTTTCATCAGATGCTTTCGCGAACTGAGGCAGGACCTTTAAATCTTTTGCCAGTCTCTGTATGGCCATTTCAACCCGCCAGGGAAGTTTGTCCTTAAAGAACAGTTTGTCTTCTATAAAGGCCGATGAAATATCGGTAATTCCGCTCTCAATCAGTTGATTGGTTAATAGTTCGCCGATCTTATTTTTTTCTAAATCATCTGTTCGTGGGTCACACATGATATCGATGAAACGATCAAAATGGTCCAACGATATTTTTTTCTTAATGGCAAAGCTCATCAGCCCTTTCCGATTAAAGTATTCACGCAGTTTAGGCTCAAAAAGCTCAGCGCGGTTAGCGCCGACCAGCAGTTTTATGCTTATGGGTTCATCAAGGATGCCCATGATGAAGAAGTCTTTTTTCTCTCTTGATTCTCTGTTTGCAATCAGAATTTCATTTGAGCCGCCGAGAATAGACTGGAATCGGGTGTAAAGACCTTGCTTTGCCTGCATACTGCCTGGATGATCCGGTGAGTAATATCCGCTTCGCAACATGGCCTTTGTCAAGTCCATAACAAATTCACCAACAGGTTCCACTTTTCGCCGCTCTTCCGGAGTAAGATCTTTTTTTACTGTTGTGGATGAAAATTTAATTTCCTCTTCAATAGGTTCGTCTTCAATCTCAATTTTGTCGCGCTGGAGGGCTTTTTTGATCCAGCCCATGGATAGCTGGGAAGTCTTATTTGTGATGTTTTCTTCGTTGACATGGGATGCTTCCGGGGAAGGTTTTTTTGCAGGCTGTTCTGACGAGACGGCGCTATCTAAAGCAGAGCTGCCCATAGACCTTTTATCATTATGAGTCGGATCTAATGGTTTTAGTTTTTTTTCAGAAAGATTCAGAACCAGATTCAATTCCGTGATAAATGCTTCAGAACCACCTATGATTGATAAAAGCATTCCCGGGTATTCCTTTAAAGGGTTCTCCGGTAAGGCACCACTTAATTTTGACACAGTGCAGTCTGCTTGAAACATATGCTCAACTTCGGGAACGGTTATCTTTAATGTTAGCTCCGTTCCGATGGCCAATGGTTTTTGTGTTCGGAGAAAAAGATTTCCGCTTTTTATCTGAGAGTAGTCTTGCAGAAGCCGTGCAAGGGAGGGATAATTAATTCTAAGAGTTTTTTTTTGCAATGTTGCCCC
>JAFDFT010000463.1 GCA_019309685.1 Deltaproteobacteria bacterium | reverse complement strand
TTTAATTTTAATGTTACCTCAATTGAGCGAAAGTTGAGGGTACTCCAGCTTTCCCGGCAACGGGATCTACGCTTCGCTCCGACAAGACATTAAGGGTGAAGCCGTAATTAATCTACTGCGAATCCTTGATAACGCAGAAAATGGGGTATTATCGGCTTTCCCGGAGGGTAAATAAAATGAAAATAAAGAATGATATGTATACCTCATCTTTAGAAGATATACAAAAATATGAATAAACCAAACTATACCCTTAATCCCTATGTAATTAGTAAAAGTTTTTCATTTTATTTGCGTTCATTTGAGGTGTTATTCTGTTGATTCAACCCATTTCAAGGCTTCTTCATAGTCACGAAATACCATGATTTTGCCAGCCGTTTTACCTTCTGACATTATTTCGTACATCCTTGACAAACCATAAGCGACATCTTCAGATACAATTAATGCAGACCGGCTCTTTCCGCTCTTTCCCCAATATTTGCTTACAAAGCTCTGTATATGTTGGACTTGCACTGATGGAAAAGATGATACATCTGCATCACGAAGATCCCACAAGGTGTTCATTTCTGGATTATGGTCTGGCTTGGAATAAATTTCATTAAGCGCCTCCATCAATTTATCAAATACAATTCTACCCGTAACTTTATGAATTCTAAGGTTATCTTTTTTATTAATATTTGTCGTTACATTCATTTTAGCTCCAGAAAATATTCGTTAACTAGTGTCCGTCCAGAAATGAGATATTTTGTTCGAATTCAAGGATGGGCACTAACTAAATGAAATACTATTTATCTTCATGAATTTCTAAATCTGGATACAGCTTCTTGGCACATTCATGGCAGATACCATGGCTAAATTCCACTTCAGAATGGTCGCGTATATATTCCTCAATTTGATTCCAATACCCTTTATCATCCCTTATTTTTTTACATGAGGCACAAATAGGTAATAAACCCTCTAATGTTTTTTTGGTTTCAATTGCCTTTCCTAGTTCCTCGCCAAGCTCCTTTTCTTTTCTCAGCAAATAAAACTGAATCCGTCTATCTGTATGGTAACGCCAACTCAACCATATACCAAATATGTTCGCAAATAAAATAGCCGCCCCTACCGACAGTTCTGCCATTGATGACAAATTTTTTATCTTCAGTAGAATCACCAAGAGCCCCAACGACATATATATCGCAGGAATAATTTGTAATATCAATCGGTTGGGGAGTAAAATATATATTGAAAATATTAATACGATTTCAATAGGAAAATTGAAGGCAAACTCAGGCGGCCTGGTTATAGAAATGCACAGAGCAACTGTCAAAAAAAACATCGCCCAGAATAAATTGATCTTATCAAGAACGTTCCACTCAGTAACTCGCCATAATTTCATCAAGCAGACCACGGAAACAAAGATAAGAATTCCCCTGACTGTAAGTAAGCCATAGAATTTCCAACTGATGTTAAAATGATGGTAGTCAGAATATGTAAAAATTATAATTGCTAAAGTTGCAAATGCTATAGTGATGATAGTTTGCAGCCTATCACTATTCAGGTAATCCTGACGATAGGAATGTTCCCAATCTGACGATCTGAATTCTGAAAATAGAGGATTAAGTTCTTTGGGGAGTGCTACATTTAACATGGTGGCTAACCCTATCGCTGAACGAACAACCTGTTTTTCACCAAAATATCATTTAAGATAACTTGGTGTAATTATGATATCAAACACCTCACATTAAACCAACTTGTTTTTTCATTCAGCCTAATTGTATTCATGTTCAGTGGTCAGGTTTTTGCTTTATCAGTCTGTACATACTTTATTCTACAATTCTGCCTAAAAACCATATAACCTGTCTTCACTCTAGGAAACTCATCATGATTTATAACATATATGATTATGTAATGGAAATATTTTGAGGATTTATAGTGATATGAATTGCTAGAGAGGTACAAACCTTCCTTTTGTTTCCTGTTCTTTTAGCACCCAATCGACGGCCTCTTCTCTTGTTTTGAAAAGAAGACTTTTCCTTCTCATAAGTGTGTTGAACAGTAGAGCAGATATTTTTAATAAGGTCTTTGTGCATATCACACAATAATCAATAATGTATTTTTCATTTAAAGGTTTTTCTTTTTCGTGGAAGTATTTAACCATTTTCACTGAGGGCATTCCCATTTCAGATACATCTGGGATTACCCATACTTTATTTTCCCCGCCATTTTTATACCAGCGCTCATTTTCTTTACAAAGATAGTCAGCATCCTCAAAAGCAAGGGGTGTATTAATAAATTTAACAAAAACGATATTTCGCTCGGCATCGTATTCACCTTCATGCTTAACGTTTATCATGTATCTCTCCTTATTTTGTTTAATTATAGAAGTATAAACCTGTCTCTGGTTTCTTGTTCCTTGATTGTCCAATCCATCGCCTCATCCAATGTTCTGAATATCGGGTGCTTTTCCCGCATAAGGACGTTGAACAACTGGGCAGCAATCCGCTCCATTGTTTTTTCACAGATAACACAATAATCGATAAGATATTTCTCCAGTATCGGTTTTACTTGGTTCTGGTAATAGGAAACAATCTTTGGAGATGCCATCCCCATTTTGGATATATCGTTTATGCACCATACCTTGTTTTCCCCGCCCTGTTTTGCCCAATATTCGACTTGAGATACTGTGTAGTCTACATCCTCAACGGTTAATGGTTTGTTGATAAAATAAATGGTCATGATATTTTTTTCTGCGTCATATTCGCCTTCAACCTGGACATTTAACATAGGTAAAACCTCCTTATTTTTCTTATCAGCAATGCCATAACGCCTACCTTCAAAAAAGAGTTTACATCAGCAAATAATTTTATAAATTTTAATGTTAAACATGCAAAGTTTATGCCATATTTTAAATTGTTAAGAGGAATAAGGAGTGGCTTTTAGTGCATTTTTAGTGGAGAAGCTACGTATTGATGGGGTATAAAATAACGG
>JAFDFT010000462.1 GCA_019309685.1 Deltaproteobacteria bacterium | reverse complement strand
CTCGTCCCCTTCCATGACTGCCACGCATGAATTGGTGGTTCCGAGGTCTATTCCTATTATTTTGCTCATTTTCTTTCTCCTTTTTTATTTTTATCGATGATGGGTGAATAAAAACCTCATATACAACCCGTCACCGGTGAAAAATGTATAAATTTCTTTAGAATAAATTAACGCGCGCAAATTAATTTATAACTACCTGACTTTACATCAGTTTTAACCTAAACTATAAGATAACCACGAATTATATTCAGTCAAGAGATATCCGTAACGGAAGATGTAAACTTAATAGTCTGAATTATTTAAAAAGTGAATATTATAAAATGGTTAGATGTAGATGATTTAATGGAATTTCATTCTTAGGCGGCAGGAGTGGTGATTTAATAAAAGCGTACTTTTGATAACCCTATATTATGACCAGTGGGAGAGTAATACTTGAAGTATTTCGTATATAAACTTTTTCTATCCCCCAAAGAATTCCCCGAATTTTATTAAAAGTTCAAGGTTGCCGGATGCCGTATATTTTTGATCCATAAACATTTGCTGACCGTCCGCTTTGCCGGTCAGGATGTCCATCCAGAGCTCGAATGGTGTATCAATGGTCAAATCCGGATTTTTGGCTGGGCCGATTTCTGCTATTAAAGAGCTGTTTTCGACGGCTAGATAACACGCACCTTTTACTTGTCCCGAAAAATTGAACTGAATGACAGTTTTCATATTATCGGCATTGGCAGGATTGAAACCGATTTTCATTATGGTTATGAACGTCTCGATGGAATCAGGCCGGGGCACCATATTTTTTTTCTGGAATTCCCCTAAAGTAACACCTTCGTCAATACAGGTCTTCCACATCAGATTGCCGATTGGGGCCATTTGTTCAAAGTCGGTGATTTGCGCTGTCATCCGGGCCATGGTTTCATCAGATATGTTCCGGTTGTTGACAAGCTCGCGCCCGCCCTGGACAGTGGCTTCAAAAATATCCGTTATCGCCTTCTTTGTGCTCGTCTCGCTGATCATTTCAGAAGATGTTCTGTAAATTTCTGCTACCAGTCTGTCACCGAAAAGATAATTCGCGTAAGAGCTTATCTGATCAAAAACAGAGTCTTCAGGAAAACCGGCAACCGAGATCAACACAACTGGCGGCGGCTCGTGGCGGGCTGGATGGCGGGTTACACCGTTGCGAAGTTCGAAAAAGGGAAGGGCAATGGGTAGCGTTCTCTCAATAAAAGTCTTCATTTGAGCGTTCACCGTATAGTGAAACAAAGGGGTGGCAAGTACGCAGAGGTCGCAATCTTGATACTTGGGAAAAAGCTCGGCTGTCATATCATCTTTATGCAGACATTTCCCCGGGGTTTTTGTCCAGCAGGTAAAGCAGCCAATACAATACCGGATCTTTTTTTTACGAAGGTTTATGACTTCTACATCCGCACCTTCTTCACGCATCCCCTTAACAAGGTTGTCAAGAATGATTTCAGTTTTGCTTACATCTCCGGTTCGCGCACTTGAATTAACGGCAAATACTTTCATATTTTCCTCGCAAGTTTAAATCTTGTGGACGTGTTTGTTGTAGAAATGATGTAGCCGGCTATATATGTCTTATTTAGTTAGTGCCCATCCATAAATTGCTATTTTGTCCAATTTCTGCGTCAGGCTCAACTTTTAATCCTCGAAATACTCAATGTATTCCTGTGGTTAATCCGCCTGAGGCGGATTGCCTTCCTTGAACTCGAACAAAATATCTAATTTCTTGACGGACACTAGTTAGATAACTGCTCGGGGTTTTGGGGGTGTTTTCGATCACTTTCGAGTTCATCAAGCCATCCCGCATGGGGATTTATTTTTCGTTTAAAAAACCTGCCCATATTTTTGGGATCTTTGGCCTGATGATATTTTAAATATATTTTATCTCCAATAATACCAATGATCTCTATTTTGCCGGTTTTATGCGACATGATGAATCTGAACCTTTTTCCGTGACCATCGAGATAGCTTCTTGCTTTTTCAACAATTTCAACAGCTTGGACAAGAGGAATCTGAAAATGTTTCTTTACCCTTTTAACGGGTCTGCACTGAAAGACATAATAGGGGTTTATGCCCATTCTTAAGAGCTTGTGCATCAGCTCTGCAAGGGTTTCAGGATTGGAATTGACGCCTTTAAACAAAACGGTCTGATTGTTGATGACCAGGCCTGCTTTTCGCAACGTTAACACTGCTGTTTTTGCTTCTGCGGTTAGCTCATTTGGATGATTGAAATGGGTTACAATAAAGATCTGCCTTTGTTTCTCGGAATATTCTGAAAGCATCCGGACAAGCACATCATCTTCGATGATCCGTTGAGGGAAAACAACCGGTACGCGTGTTCCAAACCGTATAAAATCAAGATGATCAATATCAGCGAGTTCATCCAGAAAGACCTTAATGATTTTTGTATCAAGAATAAAGGGATCTCCCCCGCTGATCAGGACATTTGTGATCTCTTCATGGTCACTGACATATTTTACAGCTTCTTTGAACTGTTCAATAACTTCGTGAGAAGGCTTTCCGACCAATCGTTTTCTGAAACAGAATCTGCAGTAAGCGGTACATCTGTTCGTTGAGAGGATCAAGGCCGTCTGCTTGTATTTATGCTGTACTCCGGTGAGTACGGTATTAAACTTTTCACCGCTGGTATCGTACGTGCCTGAAAGGTCCAACTCCGCTGTTGAAGGGACGATCATTTCCCGGATCGGATCGTTAGGATCATTTTTGTTGATCAGGGAAGCGTAATACCGTGTGATACTCATGGGGTGAACGTCTATTACCCTTTTCAGCCTTTTTTCCTGATCATGCGGAATATCCACGTATTCCTTTAACTGATCTATTGTCTCGATATTATTTTTTAACTCTTCAGTCCAGCTCATGACTTTAAACTCTAACAGTGTTTAATATGCGAATGAGAATTAATAATAAAACGGGCCTATAAACATTTTTAAGGTCTTTTT
>JAFDFT010000461.1 GCA_019309685.1 Deltaproteobacteria bacterium | reverse complement strand
GTTGCCGATCAGAGCCGGCAATATCTATTGTATATTCCTTCCGGATACGATGCACAGTCGCCCGCTCCTTTAGTTTTTGACTTTCATGGATCAGGCAGCACTCCCGAACAAGAGGTTGCATATTCGGACTTTCAACGCCTGGCTGAAAAAAAAGGATTTGTCCTCGTGGCACCGACAGGTCTGCATGACAACTACGGAAGAGCCAGCTGGAATACGACGATGGACCCACGCAGCGTCGATGATATCGGATTGCTAAAAGCAATCATTAAAGAACTTACCCGGGAACTGGCAATTGATAAGAAAAGGATTTATGCCGCCGGAATGTCCGGAGGTGCCAGGATGAGCAGTCGAACGGCGTGCGAACTGTCTGACATATTTGCGGCCATCGCACCGGTAGCCGGCATCCAGTTTCCGGATGATTGCGCGCCATCCCGGGCCATACCGGTCATTACCTTCCACGGGAAAAAAGATCTTGTCAATCACTATGACCATCGTGAAGAATCACGCCCGTATTGGAAAAAAGGAGTGGAAGATTCTGTTGCCGGATGGGTAAACCGGAACAAGTGTAAACAAGATCCGCGCATTGAAAAAATTTCAGAGGTGGTGACGAAACTGACATGGAATGAGTGCAAAGATGGAGCTGAAGTGGTTTTCTACCAGATTGAAGACGGAGGTCACACCTGGCCGGGTTCTCCAATCGTATTAACCTCTTTTTGGTCAGGCAAAACCAACAAAGACATAACTGCCAGTGAACTCATCTGGAAATTTTTTGAGGAACATCCCCTTAATTAAGTTTTTACGAGAATCAATGGCCGTTTAATTTAACAGTCGTGACAGCATTTTTTATGTCAGTGCAGTCTTAGTTTTTAAAAGGAACTAATAATGGGAACAATTAAAAAGGCACTGCTAATTATTTTTGTAAGTCTGTTTTTTCTGGTACCGGTCGTTTCCGGGGAAATGTTTCCGATTACATCGCCCGAAGCCGTCGGATTATCATCGAAGAAACTGGCTAAAATTGATGATGTAATGGAGATTGCCGTAAACAGTAATAAGATTGGCGGCGTAGTCGCCCTGGTCGCCAAGGACGGCAAGATCGTATACCATAAATCATTTGGCAAAATGGATGTAACGCCCGACCGGCCCATGCGCGCAGATACCATCTTTAGAATTGCTTCGATGAGCAAGCCGATTACCGCTACAGCTGTTATGCTGTTGTATGATGAGGGGAAAATTGCTCTCGACGATCCGGTCTCAAAATACATCCCGCAATTCAAAAATCCCAAAATACTCGTTGAAGTAGAACACTATGATAAAAAAACCGATACTGAAACGTACACATATCGACTGGAACCTGCTAAAAGAGAAATCACCATTCGTCATTTATTAACCCATACTTCAGGAATCACCTACCGGTTTTTTGGAGTTGAATTTTTTGAAAAGATTTATACAGATGCCGGCATTTCTGACGGATTGACCCAGACCGAAGGGACAATTGGCGAGATGGTTAAAAGATTGGGAAGGCTGCCTTTAATGTACAAGCCAGGAGACAGCTGGAGTTACGGCCTTTCCAACGACGTATTGGGATACCTGGTCGAGGTCGTTTCAAAAATTCCTTTTGACCAATTCCTGCAAAAGCGCGTCTTTCAAAAACTGGACATGAAAGACACCTATTTCTTTTTACCGGACGATAAAGTCGCCAGATTGTCCGCTCTCTGGGAACCAGATGGCAGCGGGGGTATTAAAAAGGCTTCGGAGGAGCCGAAGAAACTGGGCGCGCACCGCTATTCCGCCAGTTACCACTATAAAGGCCCCAAAACGCATTTCTCAGGAGGAGCCGGCCTGGTCTCGACCGCCCTGGATTACGCGAAATTTTTGCAAATGCTGATCAACCGTGGTGAGCGGGGTGGTGTTCGACTGCTAAAAAGCAAAACAGTGGATATGATGACCACCAATCAGATCGGCGAAATGGATTCAATGTTTGGCAGCAAGTATGGCTTTAGCATCGGCATGGATATGATCAAGGATAAAAAAGGCAACGAGATTGGTGTAAAGGATTATTACTGGGGAGGATATTTTTATACAAAATTCCGAGTAACCCCCGGAAAGAAACTGATCTTGATCATGCTTTCCCAGTTGTTTCCGAGCAATGTCAGCATAGAAAATGATTTCTATGAATTAGTTGAAAAGAGTATTACAGATTAAACAGATTGGGCTATTCAACGATATTTTTCTAAGAAGAACGGAGACTTTCGTATAGTGCGATACCGACAGCAGTAGACAAGTTTAAGCTCCTGATATCTTTTGAAATTGGGATACGGTAGGTCGAGTTTGTATACATGGAAAGAATTGTCCGGCTAAGGCCCTTTGTTTCAGACCCGAAAATAAGAAACATCCTTTTTGCCGGCTGCAAATTCCAGTGAGGTATGGTTCCGTTTTTTGTAAACAAGGCGACTTCTTTTTTCCCCAGATTCACCTGTTGTTTAAAATTGTCAAAATCTTCCCAAATACTCAACCGTACCTTGTGCCAGTAATCTAATCCCGCGCGCTTAATTTCTTTACTTTCAATAGAAAACCCTAACGGTTTGATGAGATGAAGATAAGCCCCCGCACCCAGGCAGGTTCTCCCAATGTTACCTGTATTCCAGTGTACATCGGGCGCCACCAGAACCACATGTCTTTCATAATGATCAAGCATTATTAATATTAAAACTTTAATTATGTATTTACATTTTTATCCTTGGTTCTTCTCTAATTCATTTGGAGAAGAGGCTTCAAGAATTCCAGTGGCCAGGGGTTCAGGTGCTTGATCCTAAAGGAGCATCTAAACCTAAAACTTAACACCTTAAACTTAAAACGATTAACATCGATATAGCCTTTAGAAAATGAGTGTTATCGGAATTTAAATCATTTTAGTAAAACAAAAGCTAACAAAAGGGTCTGAACGTTCAGTTTGCTTTATTATTTAAAGTTCCCTTTATA
>JAFDFT010000460.1 GCA_019309685.1 Deltaproteobacteria bacterium | reverse complement strand
GGTGTATAATAAGTCCTGTTGGATCCTTAATAGTATCATGAATATCTATTTCCAGTTTTTTGTTGAATATTTTTCCCTGATCTCCTACCTGCCCACCCGATTCCGCGTAAAAGGGTGTCGCTGCTGTTACCACCTCAACAGAGCTGCCCGCTTTTGCTTGTTTAACCTCTTTGCCGTCCTGAACTAAAATGAGTATTTCAGAATCCATTGAATTCTGATCATAACCGGAAAACTCAGACAGTATTCCTTTAGCCGTTATTTTTTTATAAGCGTCACTGACCTTTGTAAATGATACGATCGATCTGGATTGATCCCGCTGATTTTCCATACGCGTGTTGAATCCATCCATATCAAGGGTCATATTCTCATCCCTTACCACATCTCTTACAATATCGACCGGAAATCCATAGGTATCATAGAGTTTAAAGATGACGCCTCCGGCAACAACACGTTGATCCTGTGCCCTCATATCGGCAAGCGTATCATTTAAAACCTTCAATCCATTGTCCAGAGTTTCTGAAAAACGGATCTCTTCATTTTTAATGACATTGGTAATAAATGCTGCTGATTCGGATAATTCCGGATATGCGGATTTCATCAAACGAAAGACCACATCCGCAGTTTCATGGAGAAAGGGTTTCATAAGTCCGATATTTCGGC
The DNA here is from genome assembly GCA_019309685.1 of Deltaproteobacteria bacterium. Lineage (GTDB taxonomy): Bacteria > Desulfobacterota > Desulfobacteria > Desulfobacterales > JAABPS01 > JAABPS01. The sequence goes on along the minus strand of JAFDFT010000460.1, from coordinate 2,320 downwards.
CATATCGAATTGCGCGCCGCATGATTCTGCGAAGCACATATCCCCTTCCTTCATTGGACGGCAAGACGCCGTCTCCAATAAGAAAAGCCGCGGATCGAGTGTGATCAGCAACAACTTTCATAGCGATATCATCTGTTGGTGAATCGCCAAGCGCTCGTCCGGCCAATTGCTCCACTTTTTGAATGATGGGCAGGATCAGGTCTGTTTCATAGTTCGTGGGTGTATCCTGGATAACTGCGAGGATTCTTTCAAGCCCCATACCTGTATCAATACTTGGTTTTGGAAGGGGTGTCATTTTACCTGAAGCATCACGGTTGTACTGCATAAATACCAGATTCCAGATTTCAAGATATCGGTCGCACTCACACCCGACTTTACAATCCGGCTTATCGCATCCAAACGCCTCACCTCTGTCGATTAATATTTCAGAACACGGTCCGCAAGGGCCTGTCTCGCCCATTGACCAGAAATTATCTTCCTCACCCAAACGCACGATACGTTCTTCTTTTACTCCAATCTTATTTTGCCAAAAGTCAAAAGCTTCATCGTCATCCTGATATACGGAAACCCATAATTTTTCTTCTGGCAGTTTATATCCATTTATCAGAAGATCCCACGCGAATTCTATTGCTTTTTCTTTGAAATAATCACCAAATGAAAAATTTCCCAGCATTTCGAAAAAGGTATGATGCCTGGCCGTGTACCCGACATTTTCAAGATCATTGTGTTTGCCCCCTGCCCTGACACATTTTTGTGATGTCGTGGCTCTTACATAGTTTCGCTTCTCCTCACCCAAAAAAACACGTTTAAACGGAACCATCCCGGCATTAGCAAAAAGCAGGGTTGGATCATCCCGTGGTACAAGAGAAGAACTCCTGACAATCTGATGGTCCTGTTTCTTAAAATATTCAAGGAACAATTTGCGTGCTCCATCACCCGTCATATCAGACATACATACACCATTTCCTTGCGATACTTGTCAAAAAATGTATTCAGCCGAATCGGCTTGCTGAAACCGTCTATATTTATTCCTTTGCTTTCTTTTTATCCTGTTTTAAAGCGTCATCCGAAGATTTTTCCGTTTCCTTTTTCTTTAACCCCATTACGTCCTTAACTTTGAGTAAAGCCGCATCGTAGAGATCCGGATTTTCTTCGAAAAATTTCTTTACATTTTCGCGGCCCTGACCGATCCGCTCACCTTCATATGAATACCACGAACCGCTTTTTTCAATAACACCTGCATCCACACCATTATCCAGAAGATCGCCGGCTTTAGACACACCTTCTCCATACATAATATCGAACTCCGCCTCTGTAAAAGGAGGAGCCATCTTATTTTTCACCACACGGACTCTGGTTCTATTCCCGGTAGATTCCTGACCATCCTTTATCGCACCAATCCGACGGATATCGAGTCGTACAGATGAATAAAACTTCAAGGCATTGCCGCCTGTGGTTGTCTCAGGGTTGCCGAAGACAACACCAATTTTCATGCGGATCTGGTTAATGAAAATAACCGAAGTCATGGTCTTGCCGATTGTCCCGGTTAATTTTCTCAATGCCTGGGACATCAGTCTTGCCTGTAACCCCATATGGGAGTCTCCCATCTCCCCTTCGATCTCAGCCCTTGGTACAAGAGCCGCGACAGAGTCAATAACCAGTACGTCAATCGCCCCGCTTCTAACAAGCATATCTGTAATTTCCAGTGCCTGTTCCCCGGTGTCCGGTTGAGACACAAGAAGTTCATCACAATTCACTCCCAGGTTTTTTGCGTACCTGACATCAAGTGCGTGTTCAGCATCGATGAATGCTGCGATTCCTCCCTTTTTCTGTGCCTCTGCCACCGCATGAAGGGCCAGGGTTGTTTTACCGGATGATTCGGGGCCGAAAATCTCAGTGACCCTTCCTCTTGGAATCCCTCCAATACCAAGCGCCTTATCAAGCGCGAGAGACCCAGTAGAAATAACAGGAATATCAATAACTGGCCTGCTCCCGAGCTTCATAATCGAACCTTTGCCGAACTGACGTTCGATCTGGACCATCGCGGACTCTACCGCTTTCTCCTTATCCGGTAAATCATTCATGTTTTCCTCCTCTAATTTTTCTAAAACTTGATTGTTTTAATGACTATCATAGCAATATTTATTGCAAAATTAATACCTGTTTTCAAAAGGCTATGTCTCTACTTTCAGAGAACAATGAACTGTGGCCTGCGATCAGTGATCTTTCGAAATATGAACCGAAAAGAAAAACCCGTAACACCTAAAACCTAAAACTTAAAACGATTTATAAAGATATACTCTTTAACCTAGTGTATACA
>JAFDFT010000459.1 GCA_019309685.1 Deltaproteobacteria bacterium | reverse complement strand
AAGGTCCGATTCGATATCTAAGCTGATACAAGCAATTTTTTTTTGCATACTGCGCAGGCCTTATTGATTTTTCAGTTTTTGACCCCCTCCTGTACCACGCAACAGAAAAAAACACAAAGTAAAGGTAATTAGTATGTCCTATCAGTATTTTATGATACAAATGCAATTGTCATAAATACAATAGAAAATTATTTTTTTGATAATTTTCATACAGGCCGACTAATATTTTATCGGATAACCATTATTATACGAATGAATAAGACTAATTTTTATACAAGTACGGATTATCAAAACTACAACATAGACGCAGGTATTTACATTCACATCCCCTTTTGTGTTCAAAAATGCCCGTATTGTGATTTTTATTCCATTACAGATCTATCATTTAAATGTCAGTTTTTAAACGCACTTTTAAAAGAAATGGAGATGGTTCAAAACACTGCCAATACATTTGATACCATCTATGTTGGAGGCGGAACGCCTTCAATATTGAATGGACAAGAGATTGCCGTGATTATAGAAACCCTGCATCGTTTATTTAAGATACATTCGAACCCTGAAATAACCATTGAAGTAAATCCTGGAACAATCGATCTGAAAAAATTCAAGCAGTATAAAACTGCCGGTGCAAATCGTATAAACATTGGTGTTCAGTCGTTCAATGATTCAAACCTTATATTTCTAGGCAGGATTCACAACAAAGATGACGCAAAATTTGTAATAACCCAGGCTCGAAAAGCGGGTTTTTATAATATCGGCCTTGATCTTATGTACGGACTCCCTGACCAGACAATGGATTCATGGCTGATGGATCTTCAAACCGCGATTGATTTTAAGCCGGAACATATGTCCTGTTATATGCTCACCTATGAAAATGATACTGATCTATGGGAGAAAATGAAAAATAAAGCGTTTATGCCCCTTCCCGAAAAACAGGTTGGTGAGCAATTTGAATTAACCATGGATTTTCTTGAGAACAATGGCTATACACAATATGAAATATCGAACTTTGCGAAATCGTCGTCTGGTAATTTCCAAAAGAATACTTCCAGGCATAATCAAAAATACTGGTCATCTACCCCTTATCTTGGATTAGGACCATCCGCACATTCATATTTGGAACCCAAACGCTTTTGGAATGTTCGGTCTGTAATAAAATATATTAGCCTTTTAAATAAAGGGAAACGGCCTGTAGGCGAAGAAGAAACGTTGACTGTCGAACAAATGATGACTGAAGCAATCTATCTGGGTTTAAGGAAAACGGATGGTATAGATATAGACGCGTATAATAATAAATTTAATGTAATGTTTGCGAACCAGTTTGAAGAAGTTATAAAAGCGCTGAAAAATAAAGAAATGATATTTATGGATGGAAAACGGTGCGGACTTACACACAAGGGGATGCTATTTTTAGACAGTATTGCACCTATGTTTGTGGACAAAATTCCATGATATTATCCTTTCCTGAGTTTCCGGTTATCTCCGATTCGGATGGTCACGTTGGTAGAATCAAAATATTCAAGCAATGGGATTACGTATTTTCTGGATGCTCCGGTCATATCTTTGAACTGCGGTGTTGTAATCTCACCCTTATCTGAAAGAAAGGTCTTTAATTCCTCTTTTAATTTTTTTACAGACTCAGCATTGAAATAAAGATCATCCTTGACTTTAATAACCATCCCTTCTTTTACCAAAAGCATAAGCACATCTTTTGCCCGCTGTTGGTCGATATCCAGAGTCTTACTCAACTCTTTGAAATACGGCGGCGTTAATCCGCTTTCCTGGTAAACCTTCAGTATTTTCTCCCTGACATCAGTCTGGTCAGCACCCAGAGATACGGTATGTGCGGCGGATCGAACAACATCTTCCTCCTGAATAACCTGTTTGTCCTTTACCATCTGGTTCAGGACGATATTGAAAAGTTTTGAATCCAAAAAAGCCGGAAATTTTGATTTAAGTTCTTCTTTTGCCATTCCTGGTTTCAACGGATTTTCCAGATGATAGGATTCAAGATACTTCAACGCATCACCTTTAATCTTATCGAAGCTGTTCTTGTGAATATATATCTGGTTTTCCTTATTTGTCTGAACAATCACTTTTTTTGACAGCAGCGACTGAATGGACTTTTCCAGCTGTTTGCCGGGGAGATTGGTCATAACTTTCAGTGTTGAAAAAGACACGCCCTTGTAACCGGAATCGTCAACATAATGTGATATCATCTCATCAGGCCCGAGACCGTCAAGCTCTTTCAAGCGTGCGGTTACCTCAGGTTTCAAGCGCTTATGCTTTTGCGGAACCGGATTGATAATAAACCCCCCGCCAATTGTTCTCACCGGAGAATAACTTCGGATCACATACCGGTCATCTTTGACGATTGCCACAGGTGAATCCAGCCTGATTTGCGCGACCGCCGATTCTCCGGGTTGGAGTTCTTCGGTTTCCAACAATATCAGGTTGCCAAGGACTTCACTGGTTCCTGTGTGAAACCGGACACGCGCGCGGTTTTTTATCGGCTTTTTATTACTTGCCAGGTAATTAAAAGAAACATCAGACATATAACTCGTAATCAGCGAATCCGGAGCGGCAAGCACATCTCCGCGATTTACAGCCATCCGGTCCAGGCTCTGAAAATTAATGGCTGTTCGCAAACCCGACTCTGCAATATCCACACTTTCATTATGGACCTGGATTCCCCGGACCTTTGTAACAATACCACTCGGATACACCATAATGGTATCGCCGGTTTTTATGCTCCCTGACGCAAGTGTACCTGTAATAACCGTACCAAACCCCTTCATGGTAAACACACGGTCAACAGGCAGACGGAATAAATCTGTGGATGAATGATGAGAAACCGATGTGCTTATCTCATCAAGCATTTTTTTAAAACCCTCTAGGCCTTCACCCGTTTGAGATGACACGGGAATAACCGAAGCACCTTCGAGAAATGTCCCTGCTGTAAATTCCCGGATATCTTCTT
>JAFDFT010000458.1 GCA_019309685.1 Deltaproteobacteria bacterium | reverse complement strand
GCCGTTTCGATCATGGGCGGGTACATATTTTTAAATTCATGGGTTTCACCGGCAATGGCTTCTTTAAGATTTTCACCGGTAGTTTTAACGCCCTTGAGTGCCCTCAAATGAGCATGTGCATGAACGGTTTCAGCCTCTGCAGCCGCCCTGAAGAGTTTACCAGCTTTAGGGTAGCCTTCCTGATCCGCCTTTTTAGCAAATGCCAGATATTTACGGTTGGCCTGTGATTCCCCTGCAAATGCTTCCAATAAATTTTGTTCTGTTTGACTCATTAATCTTCTCCTTTCTAATTTTAATTAATTTCCATCCAGAAAGGGCTCTTTTCCGCAATCTCTGCGCCTGCCCTGTGAAATGCAGAGCCTATTTCAATAAAGAGTTATGAATAGGCGATAATTAACTGGTCTTTTTAATTTTAAACTCAATTCAGCGAACACTGATTTTTTTTATACCTCCCTTTCTCTTTTTATTTTTGAGCGGACCCTCAGTCCTTGAAAACAAGTTTGCCTCCAATAAACCCCGCAATACCAGCCGCAGTAAGCATGATCAAGTTAATCAGAAGAAATAACAAATTTCTCGATGAAGTTGCCGCCTGGGGATCAATGAAAAGCCATACCACCAAAATGACCACCGTTAATGAAACCACGGCAGCGCAAATGATCTTAGTTTTAAACAGCCGAGTCAGTTGGCCTCTGTATTTTTTCTGCCATTCGATATACCCTGAAAAAAGGACCAACGGCAGGGTAAGAACAACAAATATCAGATTATAAAAAGCGGCCTGGCTTAAACCGCAGAAATTGAACAGTGCGGCTAAAACAATAAATACAACAGAAGCTGGAAGTACTCCGTTTGGGATGTGGACTGAAATCGGATGGACATGATGCTTTACCATCAGATCAAAAATCGGGTTTAGTCTGGGGCGGAAAATAGGTGGTTCAGGTTTTGAATCCATCTTTTTATCCTCAGATTCCGGCTGATCCATTTCCGTTTCCACCGGTTCTTCAGAAACTATCTCAATAAATTTGCTTCGATCAGCTCCGCACACAGGACATTCTTCGGGCGGTTCATCCCCATCATGTATGTAACCACACACTGTACATTGCCACTTTTTCACAGGGCCTCCTTTTTATTGAAACTGCAATTTCTCAAAAAGATATGGAGAATGATTCTATCTCGCAGAACAGGAAGAATATTGGGCGCACTTCCGCTTCAGTCGGAGACTTTCATATACAAGATTCAGGTTATAAATCATCTATCTTTCATGGGTACAAAAGTGCACTGATCCGGGCCGCAGTAATCGCCAATATATTGAGAATCGGGACGGTAAAGCACCGGTTTGGATCCAGCGCCTCCAAACTGTTCTTCAATAACATGAGCGGCCCATCCGGAAATTCTGGCAATGGCAAATAATGGTGTAAAGAGATCTACGGGTATCCCCATGTAATAATAAAGAGATGCGCTATAGAAATCGACATTCACAAAAATATCTCTTCCCTTTCTCTGTTTAAAGGCTTCCTTGCCTTTTTTTTCAAGAACTTTAGACATTTCGTACCATTTGGGCTCGCCGGTGCGTTCGCCCATTTTCTTGGACATGGGCGCAAGGATATGTGCCCGTGGGTCATCGGTTTTATAAACCGCATGGCCCATCCCCATGATTTTTCCGCCGGAATCGAGCAAATTGTTTACATACGCTTCAACCCTGTCAGCAGTGACAATATCGATGAGCATCTCCATAACCCGTGTATTCGCACCACCGTGCAATTCTCCGGATAAAGAACCCACCCCGGCAGCAACGGCCGAATACATGTGGGCTCTTGTTGATGCCACCTGCCTTGCCGAAAATGTTGAAGCATTAAAAGAATGTTCTGCATGCAGCACCAGGCAAGTATCAAAAAAGCCGGCCAATTCATCATCAGGAATTGTTCCATTGAGCATATAAAGAAAATTGGCTGCATGATTTAAATTAAGATCCGGCTCAACAGGTTTTTTATTGTTCCGGATGCGGTCCCAGGCTGCAACAATGGTTGGAAATTTTGCGATGAGCTTTATGGCCATGCGAACTGCTGCTTCACGAGAATGTTCTTTTGTATCAGGGTCATGGTGTGCCAACATCCCAACCGCCGCCTGAAGTATGTCCATGGGGAGGGCGTCTTTGGGCCTTGTTTCGAGGGCTGCAATCATCTCAGGCGGGATCCCCCTTTCTCCGGCAAGCTGTTGCTTGAAGTTTTCAAGTTCTTCTTTTTGAGGCAGTTTTTCATAGAGAAGAAGATAAGCAACCTCTTCAAATGAAACTTTTCCGGCCAGATCCTGGACAAGATACCCCCTGTAAATCAACCTGCCGACAGTACCGTCTACATCGCTGATTCTGGTTGTTGCAATTTTAAAACCCCGAAGTCCGGTATTTAAAATAGGCTGACATGTTTCCATATTAAACCTCCGTCTCTGTTTTTCGTGTTTTTGTAATAGATAAATTAAAAATCAATCAAAATTCGTGCCAGATTTCATGAAACAATAATAAAAAACTGAATCATAGTGAATAAGGCGACATTTTTGTATAAAAACAGGTAGAATAAAGAATAACGACGTAATTTATTGAAGGTTTCATTATTCACATAAGATGATCGAGGGATGAAAAGCACGGTACATAGTTAAAAAACCGTCTCATATTTTAGATATGATACACAGGTGTACCGTGATACAAGTGGCGAGACCTTTGCAAAACGCCCCCTTTTGGCCAATTCCGGCGTCAGACTCAAATTTTAATCCTCGAAATACTCAATGTATTCCTGTGGTTAAAATTTTCGCCTTCCTTGGCCTTGAATAAAATTGAACGTTTTTCAAAGGTCTCGTGGCATAATAGAAGGTTTGTAAACAGTCAGTTGTGCGAATATTTTTTTTTGCATTCGGGACAAAGCCCGATAAATTAGAAATTGTGCCCGATTATTTCGAAAACAGTTGCCCTGGGGTGTAATTCAAAACTGTTGGTTGTGTGAAATAGGCAAAATCCCAAATCTGTATTTTACAGATACAGGCATTCTCTTGTTCCTTTTATCAATCAGGAACTCGGATGAACTGATGAGTCATTCTCTTTGGGGAAATATCTTTGAAACTTTTATGATATAGTTTTTTACTTTGCCATCCCTTATCACCATTGCGGGTTCTGTGCCTATTTATTATTCTGCATTGCTTCCGGATAATCCGCCAGAAATCGGTATAGTGTTGCCCTGCCTACGCCAAGCAGCCTGGCAGCTTTGGCTTTGTTGCCGCCGGTTTGTTTTAAAGCCGACTTTACGCTATCAATGGCAAGCTTCTTTGATGGTCCTCGGGAATGAGACATGCCGGCCAGATCTTTA
>JAFDFT010000457.1 GCA_019309685.1 Deltaproteobacteria bacterium | reverse complement strand
AGATGAACGATCTTGCCAATAAAGGAGAAAAAATCGGGCTGGTCACGCTGGACGCCATATTCGCAGGGCACATCGTAAAGATCGCCTCCGATATCCCGGCATTGAAACTCGTGGTGGCTACAAGTGTCGCCACTTTCCTGCCAAAGATCAAGCAGATACTGGGCAAACTTTTGAAAAAAATCCCGTCAGGAAAACTTACACCTCTGCCTGGGATAACAGTACTCGATTATTATAAAGATGTTTTCGGGAAGTATTCTTCGGGTCCGGTAGATACAGATGTGGCCCCTGATGACATTGGATGGATCCAGTACACCGGAGGTACAACCGGAGATCCCAAAGGCGCTATGATTAGCCAAAGGAACGTGGCCCACAACATCCTTGGCATGCTCAAATGGCTTGACTGGGAAAGGGGAGCGGGTACAATGCTTTCAGGGTTTCCCATGTTCCATATTGCCGGGCTTGTTGTATGCCAAGCTTCTTTATATCTGGGTTGGACGCAGGTTCTTATCCCTAATCCGCGGGACACGGATCATATTTGCAGTGAAATGGATAAATATAAGCCGACGAACCTTGCGAACGTTCCATCATTATATCAGCTGCTGATCGCAAACCCGAAATTCAATGCTCTTGATTTTTCAGGGCTTGGCACCTGTATTTCCGGCGCTGCCCCTTTCCCGAAGGAATCCCAGGTGGAGTTTGAGAAAATCATAGGCAAGGGAAAGATATTGGAGCTTTACGGGATGACTGAGACCTCACCTGTCTCGGCAATGAATCCCTCCAAGGGTGAAAAAAAGCTCGGCACCGTAGGCATTCCGTTTGTAAACGTGGACATGAAAATGGTAAATCCAGCTACAGGAGAGGAAGTCGCTGTGGGAGAGCCGGGCGAGGTCTGTGTGAAAGGGCCTGTTGTTATGCAGGGATATCTGAATAAACCGGAACAGACAAAAAACGCCATTGATTCAGACGGGTACATGCATACCGGTGATGTTGGAATAATGGATGAGGACGGGTTTGTGCGGATTGTTGACAGAACCAAGGACATGATCATTGTGGGCGGGTTTAAAGTGTTTTCGAGCAAGGTTGAGGATGTATTGTCCAACCACCCTGCAGTCGGTATCATGGCCCTTATCGGAAAGGAAAACCCGGAAAGGCCGGGTTCCGAATTGGTAAAGGCGTTTATCCAGCTTGATCCTGATTACAACTACGATGGCAATGCGGATGCTCTGAAAGCGGATATTATAAAATTCGCAAAAGAAAAATGTTCTCCTTATGAAGTGCCAAAGGAGATTGAAATCATAGATGAGATTCCGCTTACAACTGTTGGGAAGGTTGATAAAAAGGTGTTGCGTAAGTAATAGTAGTAACTATAAGAAAAGTGATCGTGTACTCAAATCTCTTGTTGGGATTTTGTGCGCGATCACTTTTATCTTTACGTCCTTCAATATTTACTTTCTTGTTTTTTTCTAATCTTTTATTTTTCGTTCTAAATATGATTCGCTGTTTCATCCTATTGGTTCTTAAATATATTGCTTTACTCTCAAATTACCATTAGAAATATATCCTTAATCCAGATATGAAAGTATGGAATTGAAGCAAACGGCGCTTTACTATTAAAGGAGACAATTCATGGAATGTCCGAAATGCAAACATATTTCTTCAGCAGATGATTCAGTATGTAAGAATTGCGGATATAATTTAGAAGCGTATGCTTTTTTGGGCATTATGAAAGAGGAGCTTTCAGGAATCGGCGCGTATGTGACTGATCTCTCAAAAAGATTTGAATCGTTAAAAGAGCGCTTTGAGCAGTTTGAAGATTTAATTCCGCAAGCTTCAATAATCGAAGCGAAGGTTTCAGTTGATGAGTTTTTTGATACAGATACGTCCACAGACACGGCCGCCCGGGAAGAAAGTAAAAGTATTCCACCAGCTCTTAAGGCAACTGATACGCCAGGTGCTAAACCCCAAAAAGAAAAAAGGGAGTCCGAAATTAAATTTGGGCAAAAATGGCTTCTCATCGCTGGAGTGGTTCTTACGGTTCTTGCTGTAGGCTGGTTTCTGAAATATTCTTTTGAAAAAAACTGGGTCACACCCGCGGGCAGGGTCGCCATGTCCTATCTGACGGCGATAGCGTTTTTAGGATGCGGAGAATTCTTCAAGCGAAAGGACTTTCTCACCTTTGGTCTTTATTTGATAGGCGGTGGTATCGCAACCCTTTACTTTTCGACGTTTGCCGCATTTCAAATCTATCACCTGCTTTCACAAATCCCGGCCTTTGGGATTATGGTGTTAATTACTGCGCTGGCCGGATGTTTGGCCTTGGTCTATGATACCAAGTGGCTGGAAGTTTTAGGACTCATTGGCGGTTTCTTGACACCCGTCGTACTGAGCACGGGTAAGGACAATCAGGTAGCGCTCATGACCTACATGGTTATCCTAAACGGGGGCATTCTTTCTATCGCGTTTTTTAAACAGTGGCGTTTGTTGAATTATCTTGGACTTTTTTTCACGTGGACTCTTTTTAGTGTGTGGTTTTTTCAGCATTATGACATTCAAAAATTTTGGCAGACAATTATATTCTTAAATATCTTTTTCGGTATATACGCTTTTGTTCCTTTTGCGTATCATATCATTAAAGAGCGCGGTGAAAAGTTACTGGGCATCGGATTAATTACTCCCAACTCCTTTACAGCCCTTGGATATAGTTTTGCTATGATCAAGGATCGATTCCAGGTGGAGTTCGTTAGTATTATCACTATATTGTATGCCGCGATATTTTTATGGATGGCATGGGTGATATATCAGCGGTACAGGGAAAACCTGGAAGCCTATGTCATGATGCTTGGTAAGGCTATGCTGTTTCTTGTACTGACAATACCGATTCTTATTTCTGAGAATACGCGTACTATCATTTGGGCTATCCAAGCGGCAGTGCTTCTATGCGCGTCTTAAAAACTTAGCAACAGATATCTATACATTAGCTTTGCCAGGCTTT
>JAFDFT010000070.1 GCA_019309685.1 Deltaproteobacteria bacterium | reverse complement strand
ATCATAATAGTGTATTTTATCAAATAGTACGTTTTTAGATGGATCAAATTCCGCACTGGCAGTTTCGTTTGCTAAAGGGTCATAGGCATTGATTCTTGTTACCCCTTTGCCAAGGAGAGATTCAATTACCTTGATGGATGAGGCATCCCTCATATCGTTGGTATGTTTTTTAAATGCCAGGCCCAATACAGCAACAGTTTTATTGTTAAACTGAAAATCGGCTTCAGTAATGGCCCGATCAATTAGGTATACCTTTTGGAATTCATTGACTTCATAGGATGCTTCGAGCATTTTGGTGCTTACATTGACTCTGCGCAGTTGATAAATAAGTGAAGCAATGTCTTTTCCAAAGCAACTTCCGCCAGCGCCGTTGCTGACAAAAGACCCCCACGTGCTGATTCGTTCATCTGCCGTTACACCCAGCCTGAGGTCATCAATCTTTATATTTGGGATTTTTTCTCCAATTTTTGCGCCCACGCCATTCCAAAACGAGATGTAAGTAAGAAGCATGGTATTGGCGACATATTTTATTGCCTCAGCTGTTTCAGGTGTGGTTTCAATATATTTTATCCGAACATGATGGACAAACTGGGAATACACCCGGCGTAGAATTTTAAAATCATCCTCGTTGTCGCATCCAACGACTACCCGGTCAGGTCTTCGGGCCTGTAATACAGCGGTCCCTTCAGCCAGGAACTCAGGGTTGGAAGCCACGCCAAAATTATTAACGCCATGCGCGCTGATGGTTTTCTCCAGGTGACGCGCTGTCCCGATGGGAACGGTGCTTTTGTTCACAATAACTGTTCTGCGATCATGTTTTCTTTTACCCAGAGACTGAGCAATATCTTCTGCTGCGGCATCGTAGAATGTGAGGTTTGTTGACCCATCCAGGTTTGGCGGCGTTGGCAGGCACATGAAGATTACATCCACTCCTTCGATAACAGATTCAAGGTCAGAGGTAAAAAACAGTGATTTCCCAAGCGTTTCTTTGACAATATTCGTCAATCCCGGTTCATTAACATATTGTTCAATCGCGTCAGTATTCCCGCTTGAAAACGCTTTAATCTTATCGATATCATTATCATACGCATAGAGTTCATGCCCATATTCTGAGCAGACTGCTGCATGTACAAATCCAACATATCCTGTTCCCGCGACAACTATTTTCATAAAACGCTCCTGTGTAAAATACCCTTAAAACGAGCAGTATCTTTGTTTTATAATTCTAAAATATTTTATGCGCTTCACAAGAATCCTGGGCCCTTGTCAAAGATTCCGTTGAAGTTTCACGGGGCCCTGGAATTCGTTTAAGATCATCAACTTTTTTTGGTGAGGGTCCTAATATTATTAATAAATGCCAATATCTTTTAGAAAATTATTAATTCCGAGGTTTTTAATTTTCAGGTGTAAAAATTCGGAGATGGTTGGCTGATACGCTTTTACTTTTGGAAACATGTTAATTTCTCTGGGCGTTTTGCCGCCCTTTTTATTATTACATTTTTTGCACGCGGCAACACAATTTTCAAAGGTGGTTTTTCCACCTCTGGACCTGGGCATTATGTGATCCATGGTCAACCTTTCTTTACGTGCACCGCAATACGCGCATTTGAAGCCGTCTCTGGTCAGGACATTCTTTTTGCTGAAAGGGACCTTGTTCCTATAAAGGGTTCGGATAAGCTTTATAAGTTTCATTACCAGCGGTACTTTAATGACCAGCCCTTCAGCAGTTTTAATAATTCTTTCGGAATTTTTTAAAACCTGGACTTTGCCTTTAGTTATCAAGCACATAGCTCTTTTCCAATGGACAACGTTTAGAAAGGTATAGTCCGCATTGAGCAAAACACACTGAGTCATTGTTCTTTCCATTTATTTTTCCCTTATAATTTACATAAGGTGATGGTGATAATTTTTCATAACCGTTTATGACAAATAAACAAAAAATCTACAAGTATCTTTTGATAATTTCATCTTTTAAGTGTTTAATAACAGAGGCACCTTCCTTTACAGCCTTTTCTTTTTCTGTGGCAATATTATGCAGGTGCTTCATCTGAAATTCTTTAACGCTGCTTATCGATTCGTCAATCAGTTTTATAGTGTTGTGCATTATATTATAGATAACAATCGGACCCAACAGCATTTCCTTATTTTCTTTCTTCGTTAAAGCACCAAACAATTTACAATGGTTTATCTTAAACGCTTTTGGTGCCTCTGTGTATCCCAGAAGTTCCGCAAAGAGAGAAATCGATTCGATCACCCCTTCAGGGTATCCTCTTTCCAGTGATATCACACCGTCATTTTCGATTTCATCCAGGTCAGATTTTTCAAATGACAGATCGATCATATCGATGCATTCTTTTTGGATAATTTTAAGGGATTCTTCTTTTCGGCTGGTTTTCACATCTTTGTCATTTATAATTTTAATGGCGTTTCGAATGTTTACCATTTCCTTAATGGTTGGGCTTTTGCGTAATGCGACATCTTCTATTGTGGTGTTGTAGATTGGCAGTTCATTGTCGAGCACAATGATTTTCTTTTGATTGGTATTGGTTTCCTGGATATATAATTCAAGATCCCTCTCCTTTCTGGCTTTATAGGGAGACAACTCAAGAATGCTCCTCATGGTCTCCTTGTCGATTTTCAGGCCACTATCTGAAGGGCCGATTGAGGCAAAGACTTTTTTTGCCATGTTATCTATTTTCATCTTTTTGAGAAGATTTTCCTTAAAGGGCATTGAATCCTCCTGACTTGAATCTTGCATGAGAATTGATGAGAATATTTATCACGAGGCATATTATACGTAAAACCAGCCCAAAAGAAAAGCGTTTTGAATTGGATTCATTGGTCATTTTCTAATACTTTAAAAGTGGCAGCTTGACCAAATCCCATTTTTGGATTATATTAGCAGAAATTTCTGCAAAGATATGGTGTGAAAAGCGTAGTTTGAACCTGAAGGTCAATATGAGCTATTAGTTAGTGCCCATCCATAAATTGCTATTTTGCCAGATTTCTGCGTCAGGTGGAACATCCGCCTTTGGCGGGCTCAAATTTTAATCCTCGAAATACTCAATGTATTCCTGTGGTTAAAATTTTCGCCTTCCTTGAACTCGAACAAAATATCTAATTTCTGGACAGACACTAGTTAGGGAAAAAGTTTTGTATTAACCACACTTTTCACAGTTATCGGAGCTGGTCCTCAAGACGGAAAATTCAGCCGGGCAACTTTGCAATTTCCTGAAAAATTATAATTATTAATATCTTAATGAGTCATATGCGAGGTTAAAATATGTCTGAATATGTAAAATTTGAGTTTGATGGTCAACTATATGAATTCCCAATCATTACGGGTACCGAGGGGGAAAAGGCAATTGATATTGCGGCTCTGAGGAAGAAAACGGGACTCATTACACTTGATCCTGGTTTTGTCAACACAGGGAGCTGTGAAAGCCAAATCACATTTATGGATGGGGAGAAAGGGGTATTAAGATATCGAGGCATATCCATTGAAGAACTTGCGGAACACTCTACCTTTGTAGAGACATCATATCTTCTTATGAATGGTGAATTGCCCACGCTTGAAGAGCTGACAAATATTAGAGTCCAGCTCAACGACCAATCGCTTGTTCATGAGGATATGCAAATATTTTTTCAGAATTTCCCAAGAGGTGCAAGCCCCATGGGGATTCTTTCTGCCATGGTAAACGCGCTTCGAAGCTTTTATCCTGAACTTACGCATACGGAAGAAGCTATAAACAAAACCCTATTGCGTCTGTTGTCAAAAATCCGTACCATGGCGGCTATGTCCTATAAAATATCAAGAGGGCATAAGGTTGTTTACCCAAGGGCAGATCTCACATACTGCGCGAATTTTTTAAACATGATGTTTGACAATCCTGTCAATCCTTATGAAATAGATAAGGACGTTGTTAAGGCACTGAATGTTTTTTGGATTCTTCATGCTGACCATGAGCAAAACTGTTCGACTGCTGCCGTAAGAGTGGTGGGAAGCGGAAGAGTAAATGTCTATGCCGCTATTTCAGCGGGGATAGCAGCGCTTTGGGGGCCCTTGCATGGAGGCGCCAACATCGCTGTTTTTGAAATGCTTTCAGAGATAGCCAAAAATGGAGGTGACGTAAAATACGCGGTTGAAAAGGCAAAAGACAGAGATGACCCATTTCGGCTGATGGGTTTCGGTCACAGGGTTTACAAGACCTATGACCCTCGAGCCAAAATCATGAAAGAGATGGTGGATACTGTACTCCCAAAATTAAATATCGAAGATCCATTACTGGATATTGCAAAAAAATTGGAAGAGGTTGCATTAAAGGATGAGTATTTTATCGATCACAACCTTTATCCAAACGTAGATTTTTACAGTGGCATATTTTTGCGGGCGCTTGGTATTCCCGTTAATATGTTTACTGTAATGTTTGCTATTGGGCGACTGCCTGGATGGATAGCACAATGGAGAGAGAGTATGGACGATCCTCATTGGAAACTGAACCGCCCACGGCAGATATACATAGGGCCTAAACAAAGAAAATATATACCGATGGATAAACGTTAAGAGACCTTTGGAAGATCAACAAATCCCAAAGATCTCAATAGTATTAGAAATTTATTACTCCAAATGTAAAACAGCTTTAAAGGGAAAGGAATTTCCGATCTCCCTTATTCTAAAAATCACCCAGGGGCCTGAATAATGTGAACTTGACTGGATCAACTACCAATTTTTCAGCTGCTGTGTCGACATTCCATCCGAGTAAAGAAAACGGAAGTGTTACTATGAAACAGCTAATACCGGCAGCAGTGGCAATTGCTCCACCCGGCCTTACTAACAAAAAATCAAAGGCCATCGCCCCAGCGCTGGGGCTTCTATCTTCAAGCTCTTCCTGAGCAAACACAGCAGTTTCAAATGGAATAATTAAAAGCGCTGCGATTAACAGGAGGACAGTTGTTTTTTTTACGATCTTATTCATTAACTTCTCCTTTCAAAAAAGTATCCATTTCATTATAAAGACTTTTATTATATGAACTCCTTAAAAGATAGCGTAAAGGAGTTAGTTTCTATCCGCAAATAGCTATTTCTTCGAAAAACTGCTTTCTCCGCGGGTTTTCGCCTGCGACGTACCATAAGTACGTCTCGACGCAAACCCTTGTGCGGCCTTGTTTTTTAAAAAAATATCTTATTTGTGAATTGGAAACTTAATTTGTACCCATTTAAATTTTTCTATTTATGGATGGGCGCTAGTTAGCCCAGTTTTTCTAAGTATCTTGTTTGTAAGCATATGCCGATTCAGCTTTAGGCCTGTATAAAATATGCAGAGCCTGACTCATAAACTTCTTTTTGGCAGCATTATTTGTAGAAAGTATACAAGAAAATGCAAGATAAGTACATGAAAAATTTAACATAAAGCAAAAAAAGCGGGAAAACGTACCAAGTTACTCGCTTTTTTACTGTAAATTCAAGGGGAAGGCTATAGGTTTCATTGTTATGAAAAATGAATTTTATGTAAAAATAGCTATTTACGGCAACAAAACTTTGAATGGTTTATGGATGGAAACTAATTCGTTGAATGCTGGTTGAGTCGAATATGGAAACAGATCCCACATATATTGAAGTCGCGGTAGCCCTACCGTTAACTACTACATTTACCTACTCAGTTCCTGAAGAAATGCTTCCGTTTGTAGTGCCCGGAAAAAGAGTTCTTGTTCCATTTGGGAAGCGCAGGGTTACAGGATATATTTTACGGTTATGTGAAAAGCAAGATTTAGAAAAAATAAAGAACATACTCGATGTATTGGATGAGGTGCCCCTGTTTCCCGAGTCGATGATTCCATTTTTTAAATGGATTGCCGACTATTATATTTATCCTATCGGAGAGGTTATCAAGTGTGCGCTTCCCAGCGGGCTTAATGTTTATGACTTTACTACCGTGGAGATAACAGAATCCGGAAGTGAGGTATTAAAAGAACCTTCCCTGGCTTCTATGGAAAAAGAAATCTTACAATACGTAAAAAATGGGCCCCATTCAATTAAGGATATATTTAGAAACCTTAATAAAGAAGCTTCAAGCTCATTGATAAACCGTCTGGAAAGCAAAGGTCTGATTAAAACCGCTCGTACACTAAAAAGTTCGAGGGTGCGTCCGACCATGGAACGATATGTCGTTTTAAAGGAAAATGAAACGATGCAGGGCAGGCTTTCAGTTCAAAGGAAAAAAATAATTGACCATTTGAGAATGAATCATGAAGTTCCATTAAAAATGCTAAAAGAAATTGTTCCCTCTGCTGCCAGAATTGTAAAATCAATGGCCGATGCGGGATATGTCTCAATTGTCAATCGAAGGGTCTATCGGGATCCCTTTGGGGAAGCGATTCAAGCAGACACCATTCATGAATTAACAACTGAGCAGGAAGGTGTCATTGCCCATATGCTGAAGTCTTTAGGCAAAGGATATTCGCCGCATCTTCTTACCGGGGTGACTGGAAGTGGCAAAACAGAAGTTTATATGCAGTTGGCTGATAAGGCTATAAAGCTTGGATACTCCGTTATTATTCTCGTTCCTGAGATAGCATTGATCTCACAGATGGAAAGACGTTTCAGGTCACGATTTGGTGAATGCATCGCAGTACTGCACAGCGGACTTTCTGATAGTGAACGCTATGACCAGTGGATGCGTATAGTTTCCGGAGAAGTATCTATTGCGTTAGGGGCTCGGTCCGCTATTTTTGCGCCTTTTGTAAATATCGGGTTTATCATTGTTGATGAAGAACATGATCCCTCATATAAACAGGAAAATGGTCTTCGTTATCATGCCCGGGATCTTGCCGTTGTCCGCGCAAAACAGGCGTCTGGTGTTGTTCTGCTTGGGTCTGCGACTCCTTCGGTACAGTCATATTATAATACAACGACCAATAAATTTTCCAAAGGAGAGTTGACTGAGCGTGTTGAAAATCGGCCACTTCCGGAAGTTTCCATTGTTGATTTGCGAGAGTATAGAGATAGCCGCGGGGCGAAAAGAATTATCACACCTTTGCTTCAAGGAGCCATGAAGGAAACGCTTAGCCGGAGAGAACAGGTTCTACTTTTTCTTAATCGGAGAGGGTTCTCCAGCTTTACAGTATGCGCGTCATGCGGTGAGACGATACAGTGTAAGAATTGCGATATTTCACTTACGTTTCATAAGGGTGAAAATGCACACAAATGCCATTATTGCGGGTTCTCCTTATCATCGTCATCAACATGTAAATCATGCGGCTCTTCAAGTGTTCGGCTTCTGGGGTTGGGTACCGAGAAGGTTGAAGAGGCAGTGCAGTCACTTTTCCCGGAAGCAAGAATTGCCAGAATGGATAAAGACACGACCGCAAAAAAGGGGTCCATTCTGTCAATTTTACGAGCATTGAGGAATCAAGAAATAGACGTGCTTATCGGCACACAGATGGTTGCAAAGGGCCACGATTTTCCTAACATCACGCTGGTTGGGATCATATGCGCGGACCTTTCGCTAAACTTTCCGGATTTCAGAGCTGGAGAGCGTACATTTCAGCTACTTGCCCAGGTTGCGGGCAGGGCAGGGCGCGGAGAGACGCCCGGCAAAGTAATCCTGCAGACATATAACCCGGATCACTTTAGCATATTAACTGCGAAAGAACAGGACTTCAATGCCTTTTACAGTAAGGAAATTGTTCACCGAAAAGCGTTGAATTACCCTCCATTTTCAAGAATCATTCACGTTCGAATTTCAGGAAAAGATAAAAATAAAACGCGAAGATATACTCAAGAGCTGGGGGCTGTCTGTCAAACCATAAGGAAGAGAGATAAAGATTTATTAAAATCCATAGAAATACTTGGGCCTATTGAGGCATCACTTCAGAAAATAGCATCGTTTTACAGGTGGCAAATTCTTTTAAAAGGTAATAGCAGCCAATCGCTTCATCAATTTATTCATTCATTGTTTTTAGAAAATATCTATAAAACTGCCAAAAGGGATGTTCAGGTAGTCATCGACGTTGATCCTCTGTATATGATGTAAAAAGTACCCAAATTGAGCGTAAAAAAATGGAAAAAGTGTTTATAGGTTCAATTTCAGAGGCTTATTCATGTTGAGAGCTATGTGTATAGATCTATTATAGGTAAAATAAGGACATTATTATTTTATTTCCATTTTTTTACCCTTCAGAAAAGCCGATGACACGCCATCTCCTGTGTTGCCCAGGGTTCGCAGTAGCGAACTACGGCTTCACCCTGGGACGCCTTGGAGCTGACGAACCCTCAACTTTCGCTCAATTAGGGACGTATTTATCTTGGATTCTAATGATCAGTGGCCGATTAAGACTAGAGCAAAAATTGTTTTATCAAGTTCTTCTCCAAAAGAGTTGATGATCCAAAAATGATCCAGGAGGCCAAGGATTCTAGAATTTGAGTGAAATGCTTAAGACCTTCAAAGACTTAAACGTTTAGAAATATTTTTTATTAATTACCAAATTTTAATTAAAAAATATCGAATGATGAACGATGAATTTCGAATATCGAAGGAATACGTTAAACTATAGACAATGCCAAAAGAAGACAAAAAGCATAAAAACCTTCGTAATTCGATGTTCGATATTCAGCATTCGACATTCGTTGTTTAAATAAGTGTCTGTCTGGTTC
>JAFDFT010000456.1 GCA_019309685.1 Deltaproteobacteria bacterium | reverse complement strand
GCGCTTATGTGAACAACAAGGCCAAACCGAACGTTGCCGTTGTTGAGGTGGGAGACGAACGCATAATCCGCCTCACGCAGCTTTATCACCCGAAAAAAACTACCTATGCCACCATCGAGATCGTCGATTTTGCCGGATTTGCCGAAGGCTCGGCCCGCAAAAACGATTCTTTCAGCGCTCAGATGAATCTTGTCCGCAACCTCGATGCCATTGCTCTGGTTGTCCGTAATTTTGGTGATGATGTGACCGGCAGTCCCATACCGCTTGCCGATATCGATACCATGGTCACGGAGTTTATCCTGACGGATATGATGGTCACCGAAAAAAGGCTCGAACGCATCGCCTGGAGCACCAAGCGCGGCAAAAAGACCAACACCATGCAGCTGGAAGAGAAGGTTCTCTATAAGGTACTCGAAGAATTATACCGCGGGCAGCCCGTCCGGGATTTGACGTTGAACCCCAACGAACAAAAGCTGATCAGAGGCTTTCAGTTTTTAACCCACAAGCCGTTTTTTGTCATTCTTAACTCCGGAGAAAATAACTTCGGTCGCAACCCGGAACTGCTGGCCGAAATAGAAGAAAAATACAAGGTTATCGAATTTGCGGGGAACTTCGAAATGGAGCTGGCCACGTTCAGCGATACCCAAGAAGCTGGGTTGTTCATGGAGGAAATGGGAATCGCCGAATCCGCCCATGACCGCATAACTCGCTTTGCCTATGAAGTTCTGGACCACATCAGTTTTATTACCGTGGGACCCGATGAGGTCCGGGCATGGACGCTGCGCAACGGTGACACGGCCCTGGAAGCTGCCGCAACGATACATTCCGATCTTTGTCGGGGGTTTATCCGTGCCGAGTGCTTCTCTTACGACGACCTTATGGCCTGCGGTTCGGAAAAAGGCATCCGCGACAACGGCCACTTCCACCTGGAGGGCAAAAACTACAAGGTAAAGGACGGAGATATTTTAAATATCCTCTTCAGCGTATAGCTAGGAAATTGTCCTTGCTGCAATCAAAATTGCCTTTTTGGTCAAACACTGTTCCTTCACATCACTTTATCTACAATCCGAAATTCTAATAAGCAAGTAACTTAATATATTCGGGCTAAATTTTTCCGTGACATGTGCCGATATACATGCTAAAAGATCATTCAAAATGAAAGGGATTTGTTGATTATGCAAGCTTCTATTTTTAGGATTCATAGAGCATACCGAGCGAGCAGCGCTGCCGTGGCAGCCGCTGCAGGGAGGCCTGTGGTCCTGGAGGGAAGCGGATAATCTGATTTCCCAAGAAAAATTTTCAGGGCTGCGGGCAACCGACCGCAGCCCTTTTCATAGAAGAGGGCTGCAAGAAACGGCGGCTCTTTTTATTTGAATTACAAGGAGGACCAACTGTAATGAGAACAGGCATCGTACACATTGGCGCACAAGAGTTGACTTACGAAATTCGAAACATCATACGGGTAGCTGACAAACTCCAAGAACTGGGGGTTCCGGTCTATCTGGAAAACATCGGCGATCCGGTGGCAAAGGGAGAAAAAATCCCCGATTGGATGAAAGAAATTGTTTCCCGTCTGGTTATGGATGACGACTGCTATGGTTACTGCCCTACTCAGGGACTGCTCGAAACCCGGGAGTTTCTGGTTGCCATGAACAACGGCAACGGCCACTGCCGCATTACTCCGGATGACATTATCTTTTTTAACGGCCTCGGAGATGCCATTACCAAAGTCTATGGATTCTTGCGCCGCACCGCCCGTGTGATAACCCCGTCTCCAACCTACACGACCCACTCTGCATCCGAAGCCGCTCACGCCGGTCTGCCACCGGTCTGTTATCCCCTTGACCCGCACAACCACTGGTATCCTGACATCCATGAACTGCGGCGGCGGGTCAAGTATAATCCGGCCGTGGCCGGTATTTTGCTGATCAACCCCGACAATCCTACGGGTGCTGTTTTTCCGGAAAGTCTGCTTAAAGAGATAGTCGACATTGCAGCAGAGTTCGACCTTTTTATCATTGCTGATGAAATCTACCATAATTTGGTTTATAACGGCCAGAAGACCGAGATGCTGGCCGCGGTCATCGGTGAAGTTCCGGCGATTTCCATGAAGGGAATTTCCAAGGAACTCCCCTGGCCCGGTTCGCGCTGCGGCTGGATCGAAGTGTATAACGCCCAAAAGAATTCCCAGTTTGAAACTTATATCCAGAGTATTCTCAGCGCCAAAATGGTGGAGGTCTGCTCAACGACCTTGCCCCAGAAAGCCTTTCCCTGCATCCTGGAGCATCCCGAGTATCCGGCTTATCTGGAAAAGCGACGCTTGCGATACGAAAAATTTTCGCAAATTGCACACGATCAACTCAAAGATATTCCTGGAGTGTTGGTAAATCGTACTAACGGTGCGTTTTATATGAGCTTAGCGTTTGAAGACGGCTGCCTGAACCGCCAGCAAACCCTGTCTATTTCCAATCCGTCTGTTCGTGCACTGGTTGAAGAGCTTGTCTCCGATCCGCACATACAGCCGGACAAACGATTTGTATATTACCTGCTGGCGGCTACAGGAATTTGCGTGGTCCCGCTGACGTCCTTTAACACCAGCCTGCAAGGCTTTCGGCTCACCCTTTTAGAGCCGGACGAGGATTGCTTCAACAAGATGATCTATACGCTTAGAAATGGAATCAAAGACTATATCAATGCTTATTGATACGCATGTGCACCTTAGAGTTAACCTGCGGGAATATTTCTAAAAGCTCTGAAACGGCTGATAACTAGAAAAACCCGCGTGCTCAGCAGTTTTTGCTTATCGATGGCTCTCCGTTGTGTTATAGGTAGACAGAATTCAGCCGAACCCATCTGTTGTCAGGCCTGTATCCGTCTGCCATCAGGAAATACGTCATGTCCATTTGGATTGTCTCTCTGATATTGGTCGTCACCATCTATCTGTTGATCACCGAAAAAATACCGGTCGACGTAACAGCCATCGGCATTATCGTGGTGCTTATGGCCACCCGAATCCTGCCGCCCCTCCAGGCAGTTATAGGTTTTGCCAACCCTGCGGTGATTACCGTCGCGGCTATGCTGATGATCAGTCAAGGCATGATTCGTACCGGGGCCGTCGGGTTTATCGGGCAAAAGGTAATCGAATATTCGAAGGGCAACCCGAAACTTTCCCTGATCGTCACCCTTCTCATCGTTGCCACGGCCTCGGCGTTCATCAACAATACCCCCGTGGTAGTCCTTTTTATTCCGATCATTCTCAATCTCAGCTGTGAATACAATCTGAGTCCTTCCAAATTTCTCATCCCCGTCTCCTACGCCTCCATTCTGGCAGGTACCTGCACTCTGATCGGTACATCCACCAACATCATCGTAAGCGACTTGAGTGTAATGCAGGGGTATGGTGGTATCGGCATGTTCGAACTGTCGCCCCTCGGGATCCCGATTGCTGTGATCGGTCTTGCCTTTCTGTATGTTTGTTCGCCCATATTGATGCCCGGTCATACGACACCGACCTGCGATATGGAAGACCGTGAGGACAAACGCTATCTGGCGGAACTGTACGTTCCGCCAAACAGTCCCTTGGTCGGTCAAGACTCCGCCCCATTTTTTGCGAAACGATATCCGACTCTGGACCTTTTTGAAATCGTGCGTGGTTCCCGTATCATTCCTCTTTCAGATGATTCTCTGCTGATCGCATCCCACGACCTTATGCTTGTCAAGGGATCTGCCAGCGACCTGATCGCCATGCTGAACGACACCATGGCAGAACTGCCCCATGCAGACGAGGATCTTAACTTTTCCGCAGCGGATCAAAACACCTTAATCGTAGAACTGATTATCC
>JAFDFT010000069.1 GCA_019309685.1 Deltaproteobacteria bacterium | reverse complement strand
TGCTCAGGCTGAAGAGCTCTCATGGGAAGAAATGGAACCCCTGTTACGGCCCAAAGGTGTACAGATGGGTGTAATGAAGGTGGATCCGGAAGCCTGCACCCAATGCGGAAATTGCATCCTGAATTGCCCCTTCAGATGCTGGGAAGAGGGGGACGACGGTATACCCCGTTTGAAAGAAGATTACGCGTGCTTTAGTTGCTATAATTGTATGGTTGCCTGTGAATTCGATGCCATTTCGATTGAGGAATCGTATCATGTAAAAGAAGGTTTCTTTAAAACCGATCCGCTCCCGTTGCCGCAAAAACCGCCTTTGCCCGCAAAGGATGAGAAAGATAATTCCGCGGAATGGAATGATACTGAAAAACTGGTGTTTGAACGTCGAAGTGTGAGGAACTTTAAACCGGATCCTGTCCCGGATTCCATGATCCGGCGGGTGCTTGAAGCAGGAAGGTTTGCACCCAGCAGCGGCAACTGCCAACCCTGGAAATTTGTGGTGATAACAGATAAAGCCCTCATTGAAGAGATGAATACTTCATGCAAAAATATGTGTGCGATGCTTTATAACACCTATACAAACGACGCCATGGTGAAAATGCTGATTCCCATGTATCAGGAAAATCAGCAGTCCGGACTGTTTGACCCCAGGATCATTCTGGGCGGTGCGGGTTCTATTGCTAAAGATTATGGGAAAGTATTTCTGGATGCTCCTGTGGTAATTCTCATTGCGTGTGACCACAGGTCGATTGGAGGGCCGCAAATTCAAGCCGGCATCTGCGGTCAGAATATGAATATGGTAGCCCAATCTTTAGGAGTTGGATTCTGCTGGGTGGGTTTCAGCCAGATAATTGAGATGGATCCACCGCTGAAAGAAAAACTGGGTCTGAAAGACCCATGGGTCGTGAATAGCGCGTGTGTTCTGGGATACCCGGATTTTAAACAGTCGGGCATCGTTCCCAGGGAATTTCGTCCAGTCACCTGGTTTAGAGAGGGTGCAAAAGGGCCTGAAATTGAAAAATAAACTTTTGTATTTGCTAAATTTCAGCATGAACAAAAAATGACGGTCTCGTAAAAAGTTGTAAAATGTGATGGCAAAATAAAAAGTTCAAATTTCCCGCCTGTAACGGGACAGAGCAACGCCGTCTCGCTACAGGCGGGATTACGAAGCCACCAAAAAATAATACTTCAAAGGAGGGAGCAATGGCTGAAAGCAAAGCGCCGGGCATATTCGCTTTTGACATGGATGCAAAAGCTGAAGAGAATCCGGATTTCCCGATTTTAACGTTTGACAATTCCCCCTACCCGGATGAGATGTTGACCTATTCCGATATAGTCATCAAAGGATGCAGGCTTGCCCGTGCCCTTGAAAAAATGGGTGTGGGCCGCGGCGATACCTTTTCCTTGGTCATGCGAAACCATCCTGAAATGATTATCGGTATGTATGCCGCATCTGCATTAAGCGCCGTTATGGTGCCCATAGACCCGAGGTCAAAAGGGGAAAAACTGAGTTTTCAGATTAAAAACTCAGGATCCAAAGCCGTAATATTCTCAGCAGAATTCATGGAATCCATGGAAGAAGCGCTCGCAAATTTAAATGAAGTAAAAACCGTGGGCGTAATGTACAGAGAAGATTTTGGTGTACCGGTCTCTACTGCGTATCCAAGCTTAAATGAAATACTCGAAGGCCCGCAGGCTACCGGCTTCTCTCCCGAAGCTCATTCAGAAAACGACCCTTTCATGATTATTTATACTTCCGGAACAACCGGCGATCCGAAAGGGGTCAGGCTTCGCAATGATCGTCTGGGAGCTTATGCGCTGTTGGCTCAGCTCGTGTGGCAGTATACACCGGAAGATAAGCTTTACACCGGCCTCAGCCTGACCCATGGAAACGCCCATGCCGTTACATTGACCCCTGCCCTTGTACTCTCCATACCGGCCGTAATCAGCAGGCGATTCACCAAAAGCCGTATATGGGATATATGCCGGACACACGGGTGCACAACGTTCTCACTCCTTGGTGGAATGATGATGGGAATTTATTCTGAACCGGTAAAGCCTGATGATGCTGACAATCCGGTCAGGAAGGTCATCAGTGCCGGCACGCCAAGAGGAATATGGGAAGCATTTGAAAAGCGATTCGATTTAAAAATCCACGAGTGGTACGCAGCGGTTGAAGGGGGATTTGCTCATAATCCACCAGCAGAAGGACCGGTCGGCTCTTTTGGCAAACCTCTTGATGGTTTAATTGAGATGAAGGTTGTTCATGAAGATGATTCTGAATGTAACCCGGGTGAGATGGGAGAACTCATCAGCCGTATGATGACGGGTGAAACAAAAGTGGAATATCATGGAAATGAGAAAGCTTCAGAAGAAAAAACGCGCGGAGGATGGCTCCGATCCGGTGATATCGTTCATACAGACGAGGACGGGTGGTATTATTTTGATTTCAGAAAAGGGGGCGGACTCAGGCGACAAGGCGACTTTATAATGCCGGAGTATGTTGAAGGGATAATAGCCGAACACCCTGATATTACGGATATCTGCGTCTATGGGATCCCAGCGGAAACCGGAGCCCCGGGAGAAAGCGATCTGGTTGCAGCGGTTGTTTCGGCTGAGGGGGGAGAACTGGACATTCAATCTATTTTTGATACGTGCATCAAAGGATTGGAGCGAAACAGTGTTCCGTCTTATATACAGGTAGTCATAGAAATCCCGAAAACCGCGTCTGAAAAAAACCTGGACCGCCTGCTCAAAGAAGATTTTAATCCTGATGATTCAAATGTCTTCAAATTTGAGGACTTTAATTAAGATACTTTCGTAAAAAGCTTAATCTCGCACTAAGTCACCAAGGTCACAAAGTTAACCCATCAAGATTATGTGGTTTTTTCTTGGCGTCCTTAGCGGCTTTGTGAAAAAATATGGTTTTTGCGAATTTGTTAAAGGTAAATTATTATGCCAATATACGAATATCAATGCAAAATATGTGGAAAAATCACAAGCGCGCTGATTTTTAAATCACACGAGGAATCGCAGGTCAAATGCCATGCATGTAAATCCAACGACCTCAAAAGGGTTTTGTCGAGAGTTGTCCTGCACCAGACTGAATCACAGCGGCTCTCTGAATTCGATACCAAGACTCCCAGGGATGATTCATTCTATAAAGATTCAAGGAACGTGGGGTTGTGGGCAAAAAAACGGGCAAAGGAGCTTGGAGCGGACCTGGGCCCGGAATTCGATAATGTCGTTGAAAAAGCAAGGACTGGAAAAATCCTTGATGACATATAATTCTATTTCAGATACTCTTCGGTGAACAATATGAATATAAATTCAAAAAAAACTATTTTTATAACAGGTGCCGCTTCAGGAATTGGTAGGGCCACGGCCATTCTCTTTGCCCAAAAAGGATGGTTTGCAGGCCTGTTTGACATAGACGAAAAAGCTCTTTCCGACCTTTCAAAACAGATAGGTGAAAATAATTCCTGTTTTAAAAAAACAGATGTTTCCAGGCCTGAAATGGTAAAGGAGTCTGTAAGCTTTTTTTCCAGCCATACCGGCGGAAGAATGGATGTGCTGTTTAATTGTGCCGGCATTCTCCGCATGGGCTATTTTGAAGAAATTGAGCACGCAGATCAGATAAAAGAAGTGGAAGTGAACCTGAAAGGTGTTATAAATTCTATTTACGCGTCTTTTAATGTTTTAAAAAACACGCAGGATTCCCGTATCATTAGCATGTGCTCTGCTTCTGCCATATATGGCACACCTGAGCTGGCAACCTATTCAGCAACCAAGTTCGCGGTGAGAGGCCTTACAGAAGCTCTGAATATCGAATTCGAGCGGCATGATATTATAGTAAGCGATATTTTGGTACCTTACGTTCAGACTCCTTTGCTTGAACAGGAAAGAAAAGCGGCAAGCATAGAAAAGCTTGGTATTGATATAACGCCTGAACAGGTGGCGGATACTGTGTGGAAAGCCGCCCATGGGAAAAAGGTTCATTGGATGATGAAACTCACGCTATTACGATTTGCCTCATGGCTGCTCCCATTTGCGCGAAAACGACTTGTTAAAGCTGCCATCTGGGAAGACAAATAACGAATGAAAACAGCATGAAAGGATAAAGTTAAAATGAGAGATGTCTACATTATTGGTGTCGGGATGACACCCTTCGGTAAACACATGGATAAAAACATGAAGTCACTGGCCGCAGAAGCATGCGACAGCGCATTTAAACATGCCGGTGTATCAAAAGATGATATACAAGTCGCAGTTGTAGGCAACGCCTACCAGGGATTGGTAACCGGGCAAGAGTCTATCAGGGGCCAAGTTGTACTCAGGGCCATGGGGATCGGAGATATCCCTGTAACAAACGTTGAAAACGCATGCTGCTCATCTGCCACCGCGCTACAGACTGCATGGATGGATATCGCCCTTGGGCTTCACGACGTGGGGCTGGTGCTTGGCATGGAAAAAATGTTCATGGAAGACAGGGAGAAACGCCTGAAACTGTTCTCTGCTTCGGCAGATGTTGAAATCATCGAGATGCTGGTTAAAGCCATGAAAGAGGATGCAGAAAAAAAACAAAAAGCAGCCAAGACCTCAGGTGAAAAACCGGCAAAAAAAAGCTCAGGGGGAAGCGCCTTTATGGATATTTACGCCATGGGTGCAAGAGCGCACATGGACAAATACGGCCTGACCCAAAGACAGCTTGCTGTAATAAGCGCTAAAAATCATAACAACAGCGTGCACAATCCATATGCCCAGTACCGGATGCCTTTTACGGTTGAAGAAGTCCTCGAGGCCCCAACGATTGCCTATCCGTTAACGCGTCCCATGTGCTCGCCTGTGGGTGATGGAGCGTCGGCCGTCATCATCTGCTCAAAAGAGTATGCTAAAAAAATCGGCGCATCCAAACCTGTAAAAATTCTGGCCGCAGTACTCGGCGGCGGAATGGACAGAAATATCGGTGACCATGATCTTGGGGAGCGCCATAAGAAAAAAGCGTATGAGATAGCGGGTGTAGGTCCGGAAGATATTGATGTGGCAGAGTTTCACGATGCTACCGCATATGGTGAAGTTGCCCAGACTGAAGCTCTCGGGTTTTGTCCGAAGGGTGAAGGCGGTATTTTTGCAGAAGAGGGTCACTCGGCGCTTGATGGAAAACTGCCCATTAATCCCTCAGGAGGGCTCGAATCCAAGGGACACCCGGTGGGCGCAACCGGCGCTGCCCAGATTGCTGAGCTTGTCTGGCAGCTGCGCGAAGAAGCAGGCGGTCGCCAGGTGAAAAATCCCCGTATCGCACTTGCAGAAAACGGTGGGGGTAACATAGGCATTGAAGAAGCCGCCATGGTTATTACCATCCTTCAGGCTGGTTTTTAATTAGTGGCCATCTATAAATAGAAAACATTCAAATGAGCACAGATTAAGTTTGTTGTTAGAACGCAACAACTTTGTCCATTGTGCCTTATTGAAAATTTAAATGATCAGAACAATTTGTACATGAAAAGTAATTGAAATAATAGGGAGGCGTATATGCCAGACAGAGTAAAATGGATCGAACACAAAGGGGAAAAAATCCTCTTTATAGATTACAAAGATATAAAAGTTGAAAAAATCGAAGATGTACTGATAAAACTTAAACGAGAATATGAATCACAACCAAAGGACTCTGTCCTTGACATGACAGATGTTACTAACGCGAATTATGATAGAAAAACATGGAAAAAGTTCAATGAATACGGGAAACTAGCGGAGCCTTACCTTAAGGCGTCCGCCGTTATTGGTATCACAAAGCCTCTGAAGATTATGCTCAAAGCTTATCAAGTCCTCACCGGACAAAAAGTTAAGGCCTTTAACTCATTTGAAGAAGCCAGCGATTGGCTGGTCGAACAATAGAAATCGCAACTGCGTCTCCTATCTTTGGAAAGAGACACAGTGGGTATCACTTTGTGAAAACGGATCTTTATTAATGGAAAAAGAAAAGCTGAGAGAAACCTTAAACTGGGACAATTGTCAGGAATGCGGCCAATGCCTGGTGAACTGCAGATACATTGATTATACCGTGGAAGATGCCATCCTTGAAATTAAAAATATTAACCAGGGAAATACGTCCGGTATTCTTAAAAAGTGTATAAGCTGCTACGCATGTAATATATTCTGCCCCAACGATGCCCACCCGTACGAAAGAATCCTTTTCGGAATGAAAGAACGCTATGATAATGATGGCCTGCCAAAAAGAGCGAGTTATCTTTTGCCTGGAAAACGGCCGAATTTTCGTGAAGATCTGAAATATGACCAGATCGAAAAGACCCTTCATCAAAAATGGGACACAGACACCCCTCCTGCCAAAACGGTTCTATATCCCGGATGCAATCTGCTCAGCATGCCTCTGCTTGCAACCGGCATGATCTTCGAAAAACTGCCGGTGTGGGGCAGGTGGGATCTTTGCTGCGGTGAGATGTATTTTAGAACAGGCCTTTTGGATAAAGCTCAAGACACTTCGGAGAAACTTACCCGTTTTTATAGTAACAAAGATATTGAAGAGATGGTCTTTACATGCCCGGCCTGCTACAATATGTTTACAACCGTTCTGCCTGAGCAGTTCGGCGCGACATTTGATTTCAAAACCACTTTCTTTACGGATTGGTTCTTCCAGGAAATTGAGCGAGGAACATTTGAAATCAAGCAAACGCTGACTGGAAGCGCCGTAATCCATGACTCGTGCCACGGCCGTATCCTGGGGAATACATTCATGGAAAAGCAACGGCAGCTCCTGAAAAAACTCGGCCTGGAAGTAAAAGAAACACCATTAAATAAAGACAACGGCCTGTGCTGCGGAATGGCAGCAGGGGCGAATAATTCAACGTCATCGACCTGATTAAAAACTCCATGAAGCAGCTGATAACGCTGGACCGGTCAAAAGGAGATCAGACCGCCATATACTGCACAGGATGTCTTCTGATGCTCAGCACGGTTCGTCCGGTCAAACCCTTTGGAAAAAAGATGCTTCATTTCCTGGAGTATATTCGAAAAGCACTGGGTGAAGATGTGACCCGGAAAAACATCCCACGGGCTCTATCTATTTTTAAAGGAATCATGCTGCATTCCGTTCCTTACCATTTCAGTTCGAAAAAATTCAAGATGTGAGGTGAAAAATGACAATATCAGGACTAAAGCGGGTACTCGGCCTTCCGGAAGTAACGTTTATCGCCATCGGAGGAACCATCGGCGGCGGGATTTTCGTTTTTACAGGTATCGTATTCAAAATTACCGGCCAGGCTCTTCCCATTGCCTACTCTTTGGCCGTTATCCCTGTATTTATCAGTATGCTGCCGCTTGCCATGCTCGGCTCGGCAATACCCACCGTAGGAGGGAACTATAAATATCCGAGCCGGATGATATCGCCGGGTCTTGCTTTTGTCGGTATATGGGTATATGCCCTGGCATCCTTTTTCGGACAGATTCCGCTTTATGCCATCGGATGCGCAAAATATGCGCAGGTTATTTTCCCGGAGATTTCTATTACAATTTTTGCTCTCGCCCTTGTCACCCTGTTTCTGGTAATCAACGTCTTCGGTGTTAAGCTTGCGGCTCAGATCCAGGGAATCCTTGTTCTGATACTTATATCTGCACTACTTTACTACGCATATTCAGGTTTTACAGAAATAAATATTCCGAATTTCTCCAATATGTTAGAAAAGGGAAGCGGAAATCTGCTTCTGGGAGTAGCGCTGCTGACGTTTACGTACTTCGGTTCAAACGCGATCATTGAGCTTGGCGGTGAAATCGTAAATCCGGGCAAGGTCATACCCAGAGCTTTTTTTATCGCCTTTCCCGTAATAGCATTGATATATATTCTTGTCGCCATAGCCACGGTTGGCGCCGTTCCTCTTGAAAATCTGAAAACCTATGCGGAACCCTTGATAAGTGTCAGTGAAGCCATTTGCAGTAAGGGAGGCGTTCTCTTTTTTATCATCGGGGGTGCCATCCTGGCCCTTACCACAACGCTAAATGCGCTTTTCCTTTACGGAACCAAATCTCTTATGATGATCGTGAGCGACGGGATATTCCCAGAAAAAATCGGCAAAGTAAACAAACGATTCGGTACACCTCATACACTTTTGTTCTTTGTCTGGGTCTTTTCGGTTATCGGAATCATTTCCGGGTTTTCCCTTCAAACCCTTGCTTCGTATGCGGCACTTGGCGGACTCATCATCTTTTTTCCCGTAATGCTTGCTTCTATGAAGTTCCCTTCTCTTTATCCTGAACATTACAGCAAATCCGGTTTTAAGCTGAAAGGATTCTGGCGATGGTTTTGTCCGGGTATCGGTATCCTGATGGTATTCTTTTTCGGACTTATTCTTATTGTCGATCTTAAAACGCCTTTGAAAATAGGGTGTTTTATCCTTTTCATCATCTCAGGTATCACATATTACTGGCTGCGAAAGAGATATCTCAAAGCCCAGGGAACCAATCTCAACGACCTTATGAAAAAGGAAAACTGGAATGACTGAGAAAAACACCCCCCCTGCCCTGCTTAGACATTATCCTGAGCTAAAAGAAAAATTGGCATGGATCCCGCTGGGTTCTTTTCCCACACCGGTCCAGCAATTGAAAAATCTTGGGTGTGATAACCTCTGGGTAAAGCGTGACGATCAGACGTCTCCGGTT
>JAFDFT010000068.1 GCA_019309685.1 Deltaproteobacteria bacterium | reverse complement strand
ATGGGCATGTCGGGCACACAAAAAGTAAAAAAATATTTTATTGATCACAAGATTCCAAAGAACATACGGGCTAACATTCCTGTTTTGCTGAGCGATGAAAAAATTATCTGGGTGGTGGGTCATAGAATTGATGAAACAGTTAAAGTCACTTCAACGACTCGAAATGTTCTTAAGGCGGAACTTTTTCTTGCCTAATGCTAAAATATGATTAATATGGATAAAACCAATTAATGAATGCCCATCCATTAATTTCGAAAAATGGGCACCTAATACTGTTTCCAATCCAGAAATGAGCAATTTTTTGTAAACATTAGAAAGACTAGGAAAATAAAAGGATTATTCAAGGAATTACTCAGAAATACTGATTTTTGTTCAAGTTCAAGGAAGGCGATAATTTTAACCGCAGGAATACATAAAGTATTTCGAGGATTAAAATTTGAGCCTGTCGAAGCTTAGCGAAGATCCCGCTCATCGGGGACACAGAAATTGGGCAAAAAGCGGCATTTCTGGTGGGAAACTAATTATTTTTCAGGAGGAACTATCTTTTGAATCAAATTTCTAAAAATCTGGCGTTATGGCTCGTTATATTCATCATGGGATTTATGCTTTATACCCTTGTTCAAAAAAGCAAAACTTCGGAAATCATCCCCCCGAGTTACTCAGAATTCATCAACATGGTTGAAAAAAATCAGATCAGCAAAGTGGATATCCAGGGACAGGAACTTTCTGTAACCGATGTAAACAATAAACGCTTCACAATATATGCCCCGCAGGATCCAGACCTGATTCGAACACTTAAAGAGAAAAAAGTATCTGTAAGCGCTAAACCGCCGACCGAATCCAACTGGCTGCTATCCATATTTATGTCATGGTTCCCGTTTATCCTGCTGATTGGTGTTTGGATCTTTTTTATGCGCCAAATGCAGTCCGGCGGCGGCAAGGCCATGTCTTTTGGAAAAAGCCGCGCCCGTCTGGACTCTGATCAATTTGAAAAAGTGACATTTGAAGACGTTGCCGGAATTGATGAAGCAAAAGAAGAATTAGGTGAAATTATAGAATTTCTTAAAGAACCTAAAAAATATACCCGTCTTGGCGGAAGGATTCCAAAAGGGGTTCTGCTCATGGGAGCGCCCGGAACCGGGAAAACACTTTTAGCAAGAGCAATTGCCGGTGAAGCAGGCGTTCCTTTTTATTATATCAGCGGATCTGACTTTGTAGAAATGTTTGTCGGCGTTGGTGCTTCCAGGGTTCGCGACCTTTTTGTACAGGGGAAAAAAAACGCACCATGCATCATATTCATTGATGAGATTGATGCTGTGGGAAGACATAGAGGCGCTGGTCTGGGCGGGGGTCACGATGAACGGGAACAGACACTAAACCAACTGCTCGTGGAAATGGACGGTTTTGAATCGAATGAAGGCGTTATCCTGGTATCTGCCACCAACCGGCCGGATGTGCTCGACCCTGCGCTTCTTCGGCCCGGCCGTTTTGATCGTCAGGGATGAGAAAGACACCCAATCGAAAAAGTGTGGATCCTGTCATGCTGGCAAAAGGCACACCAGGATTTTCGGGCGCAGATCTTGAAAATCTGGTCAATGAAGCGGCGCTTCTGGCTGCAAAAAGAAACAAAGAAAAGTTAGACATGACCGATTATGAAGAAGCGAAAGATAAAGTGTATATGGGATTAGAGCGTAAATCCAAAGTGATTAAGGATGAAGAA
Organism: Deltaproteobacteria bacterium; assembly: GCA_019309685.1. Taxonomy (GTDB): domain Bacteria; phylum Desulfobacterota; class Desulfobacteria; order Desulfobacterales; family JAABPS01; genus JAABPS01. The sequence goes on along the minus strand of JAFDFT010000068.1, from coordinate 8,448 downwards.
AAAAGAGTCACGGCCTATCATGAAGCCGGACACGCCCTTGTTTCCCGCTTACTTCCAGGAACAGATCCTGTTAATAAAATAACCATCATTCCCAGAGGCCACGCCCTGGGTATTACATGGTATTTACCAGACGAAAGTGAGTTCAGGTACAAGGATCAGCTTGAAAGCAGATTGTCTGTTGCGCTTGGCGGCAGAGCTGCTGAAGAACTCGTCTTTAAAAGAATCAGCACAGGTGCCTCATCGGATATCAAACAAGTAACGGAACTGGCCAGCAGCATGGTTCGAAGCTGGGGGATGAGCGATAAACTGGGCCCGCTTTCCTATGCGAAAGGTGAAGAGCAGATTTTTCTTGGAAGAGAGATCGCACAGCACAGGGATTATTCCGAAGAAACAGCAAAGTTAATCGACGCTGAAATAAACAAACTGGTTATGGACGGCCATACCCGGGCAAAAAAGATCCTCAAAGAAAATATGGATGTGCTCGACAAGGTCTCTGAAGTTCTCCTGGATAAGGAAACTGTGCTCGGCGCTGAGCTCGATAAAATTATTCTGTCCATTAAACCGGGTTTTGTATTCCCATCAGATCCCATTGAAGAAGACGAAAGCCAACCGAAAAAAACGAAAAAGAAAACTGCGTCGTAATGGATATTCCCAGGTCATATAAACTGTCATTGAATGGCCACACACTGGAACTGGGTAACCATACCGCCATCATGGGCATTGTGAACGTAACACCTGACTCTTTCTCTGATGGAGGAAATTTCTTCTCACACAATAAAGCGGTTGAGCATGGGGAAAAAATGGCAGATGAGGGTGCGGACATCATCGATATTGGCGGTGAATCCACACGCCCTTTCTCAGAAGCAATATCGGTGGAAGAAGAAAGCCAAAGAGTTGTCCCGGTCATAGAAAAACTGGCAAAACGGATCAACATACCCATCTCAATAGACACGACAAAAGCAGACGTAGCCATCAAAGCTATTGAAGCAGGTGCCGCCATGATAAACGACATTAGCGCATTGCGTTTTGATGAAAATATGGCGGCAGTTGCTAAAAAATACGATGCGCCGCTGATCCTGATGCATATGCTTGGTACGCCTGGTACGATGCAGCATTCTCCTGAGTATGATGACCTCATTTCGGAAATCCGTATATTTTTGGAAAAAGCAATTCAGACAGCTGAAAAAAAAGGCGTGCCCCGGTCAAAGGTCATCATAGATCCGGGTATCGGTTTTGGCAAAACCGTAAATCATAACTATCAACTCATAGACAACCTGGATGCGCTAAACTCTTTAGATGTACCCATTTTGATAGGACCTTCTCGAAAAGCATTTATCCGAAACACACTCAAAAATGAAAATGAAACGGATGTTAAGCCTGACAGCCCTCTCGTTGAAACCGGCACCCAGGCCGCTATCGCAGCATCAATTTTAAAAGGCGCACATATCGTCAGAGTACATGATGTCGCGAATACAAAAATCACCGTAAAAATTATTGACGCGGTTAGAAATTCGGCAAACATTCCATAAACTTAAAATAAAGCGATTTGCCTCATTTTTTATTCTAATTCACATAGATGGCAAATTATGATGATTTAAATACTTGCAATGAAATCAATGACACATTCTACTATCTTCCGGAAAAAGCAGATAAAATGGTTGTTAATTTTAATAGTTCTGGGAAGCTGTGTCTTTTTAATGTGGCCGGCATCTTTAACCGAAACAGACATATTTATTCCAGTAAAACCTGAAAAAATTCCAGATGGGTTGACATTATCAAGCCCTTTCCCAAAAGGGATAGAAATTCGAGTATCTGGCCCCAAATCAACAATCAAAACTCTAAAAAATCACACTCTTCAATATATACTTGATCTTTCAGGCGCAGAGATTGGGGATCTCGCCGTTCCAATCAGCAAAGACGTCATTTCTTTACCGCCTGATGTTACCATTATGAAAATAAACCCTTCGTTTCTGACCGTATCCGTTGAAAAAGAGATTATCAAGATAGTCCCTGTAAACGTATCACTTTTAAACAAACCCGCTGCCGGCCATATCATTTCAAAAATAACAGCCGTACCTGCTTCGGTTACACTCAAAGGCCCACAGAGCCAACTGGACCCCATCAAAGAAATCCAGACTAAACCTGTAGATATAAACGGAGCTTTTGAGTCGTTTAAAAAAGAAACAACTCTTGATCTTACTGAAGAAATACAAAACACCATCCCATCTGAAACAATACTTGTAGAAATAGCTATTCAGGATAAAATTGATATTCGCGAGTTTCAAGCCATCCCTGTCAAAGGAGTAAACACGCGTTATTCATATCATATTTCTCCCGCCGTGATAGAAATTAAAGTAAAAGGACCCATCAACGAGCTGAATAAGTTTGACGCCAGTATAAACATTAAAGTCCATATTGATCTTAAAGAACTTAAACCGGGCATCTATATGAAACCCGCGGCCATATTACTTCCTGTTGATATAACACTTATCCATGTGGAACCGGAAATCTTTACAGTAGAGATAGATAATGAATCCACTGCATCTGAATGAAGAATTGTTTAATATCTTTTACTAAAAAAAGGGAATTTATGTGCCATGCTTCTTGTGATTGATGTAGGAAATACAAACACAGTCATCGGGGTTTTTAAAAAAACGAAGTTGATTAAAAACTGGCGTATCCGGACGGAAAGAAATGCCACAGAGGATGAGTTTAACATTCTTATCAGCAACCTGTTTGCTCAAAACGCTATCAATCCTGCGAATATCAACAGGACCATTATTTCGTGTGTCGTTCCGCCGGTTATTGAAAATTTAGACGCCTTCTGCAAAAAGCACTTAAAACACAATCCGCACTGGGTAGATGCCAAATCCACCGCACAGATGCCAATACTTTACGGCAACCCTGATGAAGTCGGAGCGGATAGAATTGTTAACGCGGTTGCCGCCTTTCACCTATATAAACAAAGCCTGATCGTTATTGATTTCGGAACCGCCACCACATTTGACGCTATTTCCGAAAAAGGGGAATATCTGGGCGGGGCCATCAGCCCCGGAATCGGCATTGCTTCTGAATCATTATTTAAAAGCGCGTCTAAACTGCCCAGAGTAGAACTCATGGCCCCTCCGGATAATGTCATTGGAAAAGATACAATCAATAGTATAAAGTCCGGTATTATATTTGGATATGCCGGTCTTGTGGACGGCATCGTTTATAGAATGAAAAAAGAAATGGGTTCCGATCCGAAAGTGATCGCCACAGGCGGGTTGGCCGTTCTCTTAAGCAATGTGTCGAAAACAATAGAAGATGTCGAGCCAGATCTAACCTTGAATGGATTAAGAATTATTGCTGACAGTCTTTAGATATCCGTGAAACCCCTTAATGCTGTTATAAATAAAAGTTCTTTCCCTCTCCTGAACAGATTCATCCAGACATGAAAAACCTGCCATGCGTGGATCAGATTTTAATAAAACGTCCATACACGTATTTAAAAAATCTTCCTCGCGGCTTCTTTTCATTTGTTCGGATATAAGCTTTTCCCACAGCAGCAGCTGATCTTTGTGCGCTTTTAGCATTTTTACAGAATCGTCTTTTATCCCAAAATGACTAAAACATATTTTTTTTGGTTTTCGGGCAATAAGATCGTCAATACTTTTGATTGTAATATCAAGAAAAAACCTCGGGGGTGTCGCGGGACGCATAAAGTCTCCAGTGCCGGATGCAAGCGGGAAGCAAACCCCGGCGGCCTCGCCAACAAAAAGATATTCTTCCGTCAGATAACTCACATGATGCTGGGAATGTCCTGGAGTAATGACGGGGACGATACCATCAGATACAAACTGACCCGCATCCATCAATTGGTCTTTCAGGACAGGTTGAATCAGCCCGTAAGCCCTTCCGGTATCACCAAGGGCCTTAATTGTTCCTTCTATTAGGAGGTTGGGGTCCACCAGGTGGTCTATGCCCGCTTGATGACAGATAATGGGTGTTTTCGGATAGCAGGAAGAGATTTCGCCAATCCCTCCAGCGTGATCCAGATGAATATGTGTAAGAAATATATAATCAAGATGATCTACCTTCAGTCCCCGTAAGGCCGTTATCAGATCTGCAGAGGTCACAGACGGTCCCACATCGATAATGAATGTTTTTTTTCCTTTATGCAGCCAAACACTGATAAAATTATCAAACCCTCGTATCAAAGGCGTAAGCGTTATAAGATAAAGATCATTGGATATCTGTTCGATTTTAGTATTTAAAGACTGCATAGACATTAATATTCTTAGCGGATTTGCAAATGGTGGTAAAATGGCGGGAGCAATGAATCCTATCAGGCTGCAATAAATACCTGGCTAATCAAACTGCATCTCTAGTTCAAGCTTCCGGATCTCTTCGATAACGCCTCCTCTTTCTTCATCAGAAAGGTTCGTATCATTTAGACGTCGTTGAAGCCCTAAAAGAATCATCTCTTGTCTGTAATCTTGACATGTATATGTATTACTTCCCACGATTGAGCCTTTTTTGTTTCATGGAGCATCAAGGCAGAGCACAATTTCAGGAGCTTCCAACCAGCAATGCATCTTTAAACGCGCGGTAAAAGAAATCCTTATCTGTAACGCCGCGGCTAAGTATCTTTCCCACGTCCTTTATATTTTTAGTGTTCAGGATAATATCAACGCTCTTTTGCAGGGCAATCATATTGTCCATTGTTCGGAACCTGTTGCTGAGCATTGCGACAAACATATCGCGCCGTACAGACATGCTTAACCGTTCTAGGTATATCAGTACCACATTTGCATCAGGAGAACTGGTATCAAAACTTTCATTTACAACAACCACGTCGTATATATGATAGCGCATCTTTTTTAACGCACTGCGGGAATTTTCGATTTCCGTAATATGATATTCCATTAAATGCAGATTTTCAACGATCGGCCCTTTCAGCTTCTGATCTGTTTCACATACCAAAGCAGTCTTCCCTTCCTCTTCAATAAAATCAAATGGTTTATCCGAGGCGTCATAGAGATCTGACCCGATCATATCATCTAGAGTGTCTTTTTCAGATGCCGTTCCTGCGGAGGTGCCGGCTTTGCCTTTTGAAGCCTTGGCAGGACCTTCATCTTCAATAAATCCAAACAGGTCTTCAGCAGCATTTGCGCCGCTTTCTTTTTTTGTGTCTTTAATTTCTTTTTCTATAGCCTGTGTTTCTTCGCCTGAGGCTAAAGGAGTTTTTGCTTTCGCCGCGTCCTTCATTTTTTCATCTGTTTTTCCCAAACTAATGGAAAATTTTCTTTCACATTTCGGACATACAACGGATGCTTGCTTTCCGGGCGGTATCTTTCGAACCTCCTCGGCTGAAAGCGTCATGACATAGCTGCAGTTATCACACGTAATATTCATTTTACAAATCGGGATTTAAAAGGTTTAATACTTATGATCCATTTCAAGCTTTTCAATATCTGTGGTTGCTTCTCCCCTTGCGCTTTTTACGGAATCGATTCCACGTCCCACAACCCCCTTACGGGAAGCATATGCGACAGCTGTTTCTTCAGTAATGAGCCCCTGCTCATACAAGCTCACCAGGCTATCGTCAAAAGTAACCATCCCAAAAGCCCTCCCGGACTTCATGATGTCATAAAAGCTTTTGCCTTCAGCTTCCCCGTGAAGGATGGAATCTTCAACCCTTAAATTCGCTCGAAGAATCTCAAATGCGGCAACCCGGCCGCCCCCGATCTTCGGAAGCAATTTCTGGCAAATAACCCATCGAATGGTATCAGCGAGACGAATTCTGACCAGATTTTCCTCTTCGATGCTAAACATACCAAGAATACGGTTAATAGACTGACCCGCGTCAACAGTATGTAGTGTAGTTAAGACCAAATGACCGGTCTCAGCCGCGGTGATACCGATTTCAACAGTATCCCTGTCACGCATTTCTCCAACAAGTATAACCTTTGGGGCCTGTCGCAGCGCAGCGCGCAAACCATGAGCAAACGTGTCAAAATCAGTACCAAGCTCTCTCTGGTTAAATGTAGATTTCTTATGTGTATGCTGGTATTCAACAGGATCTTCGAGAGTGACGACATGAACTGACCGGGTCTCATTTATAGTGTCAAGCACGGTGGCAAGTGACGTCGATTTCCCGGTTCCTGTAGCGCCGGTAACAATGATAATTCCGTTTGTTTCTTTAGCAACATCATAAAACGCTTCCGGAAGCTGCATTTCATCAATGGTCGGCACCTTGGACTCGAGCTTACGAAGAACAATGGAATAATTACCGGATTGTGAAAAAATATTTATCCTGAACCGGGCTTTGCCGGGCAACCCATATGACAAGTCACAGGAGCCCTGGCTAATAAGATTTCCCGTCAGGCGACGGTCATTATCAATAAGATTTAATGCGATGGTCTCAGTTTGATAAGGGGTAAGTTCTTTAAAGTACGGTTTCATATCAACGCTGATCAGTTGCCCTGCGCTTTCAACCTGCATGGGTTTCCCTACTGTCAGATTGATGTCTGAAACGTCTTTGTGTGAATCAAGCAATCGGGTTAAGATATGATCTACTTCCTGCTTTTCCATAGCTCAACATTAATAATATATTTATATTTAAAAAACTAGGCTTCAGTAAAGTCTTGAGGAGGAGTTTTCAATAACGGCCTGAAATTCTGTTTTTCATTCGCCTTTGAATAAGCCTCTTCTGCCGATATCCAGCCCTTATTATAAAGTTCCATTATCGCGTCATCTAAAAGCTGCATGCCGTATTTCTTCCCGGTTTGAACCATTGATGGTATCTGGTGTGATTTTGATTCCCGGATCAGATTTCGGACAGCCGCAGTTGCGATCAGTATCTCAAGAGCAACACATCGCCCCTTTTTGTCAATCCTTTTAAACAATACCTGCGATATAATAGCTCTAATACCGTCCGCCAAGGTTGAACGGATTAACCCCTGTTCTGTTGAAGGAAACACCTCAATAACGCGATCAATCGACTTGGCAGCCCCTGAAGTATGCAGTGTGGCAAAAACAAGATGGCCGGTAGCAGACGCTTCAATGGCAAGCGATATGGTCTCTAAATCCCTCATTTCACCAACCAGAATAATATCCGGATCTTCGCGTAACGCGCCACGAAGGGCTGCGGAAAAATTCTTGGTATGCATACCAACTTCGCGGTGATTCACCAGACACGCCTGACTTTGATGCACAAACTCAATGGGATCCTCAATGGTGATAATATGATCTTTTCGGTTTCGATTTGCCACATCAATAATCGCAGCCAGTGTAGTCGATTTACCGCTGCCCGTCGGCCCGGTAACTAAAATCAGTCCGCGCGGCAGCAAAGCAAGCCGAGGCACAACAGGCGGCAAACCAAGCTGTTCAGCTGTCAGGATAGTACTCGGAATCTCTCTAAAAACCGCCCCAACACCATTTTTCTGCATAAAAAAATTAGCACGGTACCTGGCGAGTCCAGGCACTTCATATCCGAAATCAACATCGCCTGTTTCTTCAAATACCTTTACCTTGTCTTCAGGTGCAATTTCGTAAAGCATGGATCGTAATTCATCACTGTCAAGCACCCTAAATTTTATGCGCTCAACATCACCCCTTACTCGAAGCGCCGGTGGTTGTCCTGATACAAGATGCAAATCCGAAGCACCCTGTTCATTCATCAACTTAAAAAAAGCATCAATTTTTGCCACGTTTCTTTTCCTGAGTCTTTAGTTTTATTTTTTCTTCAATACTTTCAGCTTCGAGTCTTCTTCATCCATGGCTTTCATCCCATCCTTTTCGATTTCAAGGAGCCGGGTATGGGATTCAATAATAGAACTCATCTGCACTTCCAGTTGGGTTCGCTGCCTCTTCAATCCTGCAATATCTTCATGTAACTGTGTAAGCCGATTGTGTGCTTTGCTCAGGATTTTTTCGGCCTTGATCTCCGCCTCGGCAATGATCAGATCCGCGGATTTCTCAGCGGATTTCTTCATCTCCTCCATGACTTTCTGCGAATTGAGCATCGCGTGTTTAAACGTTTCTTCTCTCTTCCTGTATCCCTGGCTTTCAAGCTTAAAACGTCTGATATCTTCACCAAGCGATTCATTTTCACGCCGCAGGGCGGCAACACTATCCGCCACCTGCTCCAGGAACGCATCCACCTCATGAACATCAAAGCCTCTAAATCTGACTTTAAATTTCTGCTGCTGTATATCAAGAGGGGTAATTTCCATAGTATTTCTCCTTATTTTCACAAAAATTTAAACCAAATGCTTAATGCAAAAAAGATGCTGGTTACCTATGCAAAAATGATGCCGATAAATCCATCAAACTGTTCACAACGAAAATTTGCAAAAAATAAGCAACAAGAATGACAATAATCGGTGAAAAGTCAAACCCGCCGGCATATAGCGGAATTCTTCTCCGGATCGGGTAGAGGATTGGTTCTGTAACATTATGGAT
>JAFDFT010000455.1 GCA_019309685.1 Deltaproteobacteria bacterium | reverse complement strand
GAATCAAAGAACCACTTCAATCAATCGGGGCCCCTTTTCCGACATGGCATCTGAAAGCTGTTCAACAAATTCATCGGCAGTTTCAGATCTTGTCGCTTTTACACCCATGCCTGTTGCCAGATTTACAAAGTCAATATCAGGACTATTCAGGCTCATAACACTGTTGGCGTTTTTGCCAAGATCCTTCACACCGACTCTGGCAAATTCAACCTGTAAAATGGCATACGAACGATTTGAAAAAATAATCGTTGTTACATCCAGATTTTCTCTCGCCATGGTCCACAGGGCTTGTATCGTATACATGGCGCTGCCGTCTGCTTCCAGGCAGATCACTTTCCTGTCCGGGCAGGCGATGCTCGCACCTACTGAAAGGGGGAGCCCCTGTCCAATAGAGCCGCCGGTTAAGAACATCCAGTCATGTTTAGGGGCACCTTTGGTCATGGGCAGAAACATAAGACCGGACGTATTGGATTCATCAGAGATAATGGCATTTTCGGGCATTAACGCGCCGACTGCCTGTGCCGCGGTAGTGATATCGAGTTTCCCGGTGGGCAGTTCAGGTCGTTCCTGTTCATAAACGGCAAGACTGTCTTCCGGGGCATTTACTGCTGCAGCCAAATCTTTTAAAGCCTGGATGCTGTTTTGAGATGGTTCGGCCAAAGTATGAATAGTGCATCCGTCCGGAACAAGCCAGCTTGGTTTATCAGGATAAGCAAAGAATGATACCGGCGGTTTGGCTCCAACTAATATGAACTGTTTTATGTCCTTTAGTTTATCCATAATTGATTCGCCAAAGTATGGCAGGCGGCTAATCTTTGCCCGCCCGGCACCGCGTGCCAGGCGCCTTGAGAATGTATCACAATAGAGTTTCGCACCTGTATGATTGGCGATCCGATTTCCCAATGCCAGGCCTTCTTCACTGAGTGATGCCCCATCCATGAGTATCGCACTTGGGTCGCCTTTTTGAAGGGCTTTTGCGATTTCTGCGACTCGTTTAGGGGAAACAATTGGGGCTTCCGGAAGATCAACAAATTTTTCAGGGATTCCTGCTCCATCACTCCAGGACACGTCCGCAGGCAGGATCAAAGTGGCAACCTGGCCGGGAGGGGTCAATGCTGCATGAACCGCTTCAATGCCGTGTTTGGTAATTTGCTTTGGATCGTCACAGGTTTTCACCCAATCAGATACAGGCGCAGCAATACTTTGAATATCAGACTGGAGAGGCGCATTGTATTTTCGATGGTATGTGGCGTGCTCACCAATAATATTGATAATGGGCGACCGGGCCTTTTTAGCATTATGCAGGTTTGCTAATCCATTGCCCAGCCCCGGTCCTAAATGAAGCAAGGTGGCTGCGGGTTCTCCTGTCATCCGTCCATATCCGTCTGCAGCACCTGTTACAACGCCTTCGAAAAGTCCCAGAACGGCGCGCATACCATCTACTTTATCCAGGGCTGCCACAAAATGCATCTCCGATGTGCCGGGATTTGTGAAACATATGTTAACGCCGGCATTTACCAGGCTTGTTACTAAAGATTCAGCACCATTCATTTGAACCATTATCCTTTTTAATTAATCGCGGTGTTTTCTGTAATCCTGTATTGCTTATGGCAGAGCAAAAACTAATTTTGTAGAAAGCTTAATTGATATTTATACTGCGCTTGATCCGCCATCAACCAAAATAGTCTGACCCGTAATAAAGTCAGATGCTTCTGAGCAAAGAAATAAGGTTGGATGCGCAACATCTATGGGATCTGCAATACGGCCAAGAGGTATGGCTTTTACGATCTGTTCATGGATATCCTTGTTAGACCAGAAAGGCTCGCTGAACTTTGTTTTCACCATACTGGGTGCTACAGCATTGACCTGGATATTAAAAGGGGCCAGTTCCTGAGCAAGCACCTTTGTCATCATTTCAACACCCGCCTTTGCCACACCATAAATACCCATGGCTGGCGCGGACCTTCTTCCTGCAATAGAGGATATGCTGACGATTTTACCTGATTTCTGTTCTCTCATGATTTGTCCCGCTTTTCGGGAGCACAGGAAGGTGCCGGTAAGATTGGAATCAATAATTTTCTGCCAAAGTGAAGGTTCAGCGTCAATAAGAGAGGTGACAATGTTCATCCCTACATTATTGATCAATCCATCCAGCTTTCCATATTTTTCCATTGTTTTGTCAAAAAGATTGTCTACATCATCGGCTTTTGCGATGTGCGCTGATACAGCAAAAATCGAATCACCGGCATCCAGGTTGGAGACCGCAGCATCCAGTCCGTCTTGTTTTCGCCCGCATATAACGACTTTTGCCTTCTCTTTTAAAAGAAGTTTTGTTATCTCAAGCCCTATGCCCCTGCTTCCGCCAGTGACAACAAACACTTTGTCCCTGAGATTGTAAGACAATTCACCCATGTTAGCCTCCTGTTAAAATGATTAAATAGTTTCCATCCATAAATGGTCCTTTTGTCCAATTTTCCGCCTACGTCGAGACGGGCTGTGTCAGGTGGGTCATCCGCCTCGGGCGGGCTCAAATTTTAATCCTCGAAATACTCCATGTATTCCTGCGGTTAATCCGCCTGAGGCGGATCGCCTTCCCCCTCGGCTTAAAGCTCGGGATCTTCGACTTGAAATTGAACAAAAATTGCTCACTTCTGGATTGGAAACACTTTTAGGCGCCCATATCAATATATTTTATTCACGGATGGGCATTAAATAGATATGCAAAGTGCTTAATATGAAACCTGTCATATATCAATATATAATTGCTGGTTCAATTTGAGATTCCTGGAAAAATGGTTTGAAGTGAGATCTAGCGTAGATATGATAACCACCTGATAACATAGAGTTTAGGATGGGATAAAAAATTATAAGTTCTGGGAATTACATTCAGGGATTGATGAGATATCTTATTTAGGGTATAGAGCGTCTAAAAAACTTAATCAATGTTCATCATGCAGAGATGCAGAAAGAAGAAGCTCCCTGTAGGCCGCCTGGAGCTGACGGGAGTATCAAAGAAGATTAA
>JAFDFT010000067.1 GCA_019309685.1 Deltaproteobacteria bacterium | reverse complement strand
TATAAAAAACAATACGATGATATGGTGGAAGAGTTCCGCCGTAGATTGGGTGAAAATTTTAATGAGGAAATTATCAAAAATCTAGGGTTAGAAAAACGGGCTTTAGAAAGTTTGATAGAGCGCAGGTTGATGATTTCAGAAGCGGAGAAACTTAACTTTCAAGTGACAGAAGAAGAGCTTGATACGAACATTGTGCGAACACCTACCTTTCAAAAAGGAGGGCGATTTGACGAAAATACTTACCTGCGGGTTTTGAAGTATGCCAGAATTACACCAGAAGCATTTAAGAAAATGCAAAGAGAGGCGATGCTCATTCAAAAGCTCAGGCTTTTTGTTACAGGGAGTGCGAAAGTATCAAAAAGGGAAGTAAAGGAATGGTATAAATGGGAAAATGCAGAAGTGAGTATCGATTTTGTAAAATTTAGTCCGGATGCGTATAAAATAGCCGGGGTGACAACTGAAGAGACAAAAGCATTTTATGAAAAGAATAAGAGCATATATAAGATAGAGCCAAAAATTAAAATTCAGTTTATCCGGTTTAGTCCAGATAATTATCAGTCGAAGATAGATATCGCAGAGGAGGAAATTCAGGAATACTATGAGTCAAACCCGGAGGAATTTGAAACACCCAAAACAGTTGAAGCACGGCATATCCTAATAAAAGTCGATCCGGAAGCAAGTGAAGATGTTGTTCAAAAAGGAAAAGAGCGCGCCCTGGCTGTCATGACCCTGGCAATAGGCGGTAAAGATTTTGCCGGCCTTGCGAAACAATATTCAGAAGGGCCGAGTAAAGATACTGGCGGACATCTTGGCGTATTCCAAAAGGGGCAGATGGTGAAACCTTTTGAGGATAAAGCCTTCTCTATGAAAACCGGAGAGATTAGCGAACCTGTCCGTACCCAGTTCGGATGGCATATAATAAAAGTGGAAAAGATCAATGAGGCGATTGTGATTTCGGAAAAGGATGCGAAAAGAAAAATACAAAGAAAGATGAAAGAAGAAAGAGCAAAAAGTAGTGCATATGATGATGCAGAAGTGATTTACGATATCTGTTTAGATGTGGAAGAACTGAGCAAAGCAGCTGAAGAAAAAAATATGACAGTAACTACAACGGGCTTTTTTTCACAAACAAGCCCCGTAAAAGGTGTAGCTAATCAGGATAAATTTAAGTCAGTTGCATTTGAACTCCTGGAAGGAGAAATCAGCGATATTCATGATTTTGGCGATGGATACTATATTCTCCAAGCAACGGAAAAGATGCCGGAAAGAATCCCTGAGCTGGATGAAATAAAAGATAGGGTTCGTGCTGACCTTGTAAAAGATAAACGTAATGAAAAGGCAGTTGAAGATGCGGGTATGTTTCTTGAAACATTGAAAAAAGGGGCATCCATGGACACTGAAAGCAGACGGTATCACTTACGCCCGGTTTCGACAGGTTTTTTTAAGCGCGATGATGATGTCCCCAGAATAGGATATGAGAAGGGAGTTTCACAAGCTGCATTTAAACTTTCGCGTAAAAAGCCTTTACCCGAAAAGGCAATCAAAGGCAGCAACGGGTATTATGTTATACGTTTTAACAGCAGAAATGAACCTGGTACAAAAGAATTAACAGCGAAAGAGGACGATATCGTTCAAAGGCTATTAGAACAGAAGAAGTTTAACGCTTTTAATGCATGGCTATCACAGGTGAAGCGCGATAGCGAAATTGAAATCGAGGAAACCTTCCAAAATAATTTATAAAAATGCCTGAGAAAGAAAAAAAAGACAAACAGGTTAAAAGACTTTATCCTGTAAAAAAGTGCCCTGAATGTTTTACGATACTAAACGTTAATGATGCGGAGTGTTTCAGCTGTGGACAGAAGGTTGAAGGGCCTGATGAGCGCGGGATTGCCATGAAGCCATTCGATTATAAGGGATATACTACAGCCATTATCGCATGGGTTGTGTTCTTTGTATATCTCTGGCTCATGGGGTGGTCGAATTTGCTTATGCGGGCTTGGAGATGGATATGGAGCTGGGTTGTGCAAATCGCTGTAAGTATATGGGATTGGATTACAGACTGGATATGGATCATATGGGAGTGGATAACGAGTGGTTAACTGCCTAGACGATAGTGTATTGATTGTATCTTTTTAAAAAGAGTATTTTATGCTATTGGGATGTTAAAAGATAGAAGGAGGCCAAATCAATGACTTCGCTTAGAGGTGAAGATAAGATTACGCTTCTTAAGCTGGCTCGATCCGTAATTAAATCAGCGATCGATAAAAATGTGAAAGTAATACGGCCTGAAACGGCTACTCCTGAACTAAATAACAAAAAGGGGTGCTTTGTTACGTTAAATAAAAAAGGTGCGCTTAGGGGATGCATCGGCACTATTGAACCGGTGAAAAGCTTGATCGCTGCAGTTGAAGATAATGCTTTAAATGCAGCTTTCCGCGATCCTCGATTTCCTTCTTTAACGGTAAACGAATTGTCTGATGTGGATCTTGAAATAAGTGTACTGTCACCACCAACGGTTCTGGAGTATCAAGACCATGAAGATTTGAAAAATAAACTGAAACCAGGGGTCCATGGCGTTATATTATCAAAAGATTGGCGAAGCGCGACCTTCTTGCCTCAGGTTTGGGAACAGCTTCCTGATATCGAAGTTTTTCTAGGGCATCTTTGCCAAAAAGCAGGGATGGCTGATTCTTGCTGGATGGACAAAGATATTGTAATTAAAGTTTATGAAGTAGAATATTTTTCCGAAAAAGACACAACATTTCATTAAAAATAGTATCCTGCTATAACATCCTTCTTGTATCTCTGTTATTTTTCTCCTTTTATTTTCATTTTATTTACCCTACGGGAAAGCCGATAATGCTCCATCTTCTGCGTTATCAAGGGATCTCAGTAGATTATAACTGTTTCACCCTTGATGCTTTGTCGGAGCGAAGCGTAGATCCCGTCGCCGGGGAAACTGGAGCATTCTCAACTTTCGATCAACTGAGGTAATAGTAGAGCCGGAAGATTTCAATAAATCCTATATGTAGAAAAACCAACTAATAAGCCCGGTAGTCATCTTTGTGTATGCTGATTGCGAAAAATTCCATTAGCACATTTATTATATATACTCCTTTGAGTAAAGTGGCGTTTATATGTTCAAGCGAAGCTAGATTTATCTGTCAAATTAAATTTATAAGGAGAAGTAAAGATTATAAAAAATATTATACTTGATTTAAATAGTATTAAACTTTGTTATTCGGTTTGGATTTTAGAAATAAGTAGTTCGCCATTATGAGAAAAATATAAGCAATATCCGATCTTAATTATTTTTTTATACACCGGCCGCTTGCGGCGGGGAATTTATTGATAAGAGTAGATAAGGAGTAATTATAATTTTATTAGTATTCTTTTTAAAATAAATCATGATTGTCAAGATTGCTCAAACACTGCTATTGCTGGATTTGTTGTTGACTTTTGGTTTCAAATATAATAAATTAGATTAAGTCCGGTTTCTAATTTTAAGCAAGGAGAGAAATTATGAATAAACTAAAGGAGCAGTTGAAAGCATTGACAAAGTCTCTTGTGGTCCTCTCTAGGCAAGCAGACAAGTTGACAAAGCAGGTTGATAAGCTCCAGGCTTCTCAATCTGCAGCAGCAAAAAAGAAGGCAGTTGCTGCAAGGAAGTCAGCGGCAAAAAAGAAAGCAGTAAAAAAGAAGACCCCAAAGAAAAAAGTAGCAAAGAGAAAAGCAACAAAGAAGAAGATTGCAAAGAAAGGAAGTTCTAAGAAGAAACCAACAGTACTTGATTCGGTTTATTCAAATATTAAAAAAAATAAGAATGGAATTGCTATTCCAAAATTACAGCAAAAAACCGGGTTGGGCTCAAAACAGCTTAGTAATGCACTCTTTAAGCTCACACAAAAAGGGGTCATCAAAACCAAAGAGCGAGGAATTTATCAAGCGAAATAGTATTATTTGTTTTATTTTATAAGTGTTCAATTTCTACCTTAACAATGTTTAAGTTGAAGCTTTATGAAAAGTCTTCAACTTGCGCTATGGATAATTCCGCGCAAGTTGAAGACTTTTTCTTTCCAGGTTTTTTAACTTTATATGTAACCACCAAATAAGATGAATTCGCAGTAATTTATCATTTACCAGTTCCAATAATCTATAATTCAATTTACAGAATCTTATGAAAAAAGTAATATCAAAACCGATCTTTATTAAAACAATCGCAACTGTCATCCTTAACATTTTAATTTTCGGTTTTTTGATAAGCTGTAAAGATGTATCTGATGAAACAGTATACCCATCCTTCAGTTGGCCCCATGAAAAAAATGATCTTACTCCTGATCCTGACGTATTATATGGAAGGTTGAAAAATGGATTCAGATATGTGCTGATGCAAAACAAAGTGCCTAAAGATCGTGTCAGTATGCATTTAAATGTGCAGGCCGGATCAATTCATGAATCAGATGACCAAAAAGGAATCGCGCATTTGTTAGAACATATGCTGTTTAAAGGGACAACGCACTTCGCGCCCGGCGAGCTTATAAAATATTTCCAAAATATTGGAATGCAATTTGGTCCTGACGCAAATGCTTATACCGGTTTTTATGAAACAGTTTATGATGTACTGCTTCCAAATGGAGATTCGGAAAGTTTAAAAAAAGGATTATTGATATTACAGGATTATGCAGAAGGGGCACTCCTTTTGCCTCAGGAAATAGATAATGAACGAAAAGTTGTTTTGTCTGAAAAAAGGTATCGTGATTCTGCCTCCTATAGAACATATGTTTCAGCTTTAAATTTTGAGCTGCCGAATACACGAATCGCAAAACGTTTCCCTATCGGCAGTGAAACGGTCATACGCAATGCCGACCGTAAATTGTTGAAAGATTTTTATGACACTTGGTATCAACCGGAAAAAATGATACTTGTAATAGTTGGTGATTTTGATCAAAAACAGATCATTCCAATCATTGAGAAAAAATTCTCACATCTTGTTTCCAGAGCTCCACCGGAAAAAGACCCGGATATGGGGCAGTTTGATCATAAGGGTGTTCAGGCATTTTATCATTTTGAAAATGAAGAGGGGAATACAACCGTAAGTATTGAAGTTTTGAGAAAAATAAAGTCTGAAAGTGATTCGAAAAAAATGCGAATCAAACGAATGAAAAAAAGTCTAGCTGATCGTATGGTTAAACACCGTTTAAACATGATGCTCAGAGAAACTGATACTCCTTTTACTTCTGCTTCTATTAGTTCCGGTGTGTATCTGAAAGAAGTAAAATATGCTGAGATATCCGCCCAATGCAGTCCAAATAATTGGGCAGAAACAATGATGCTGATTGAACAAACCTTAAGGAAAGCATTGGTGTATGGTTTTATGGATGAGGAGTTTGAAAGAGTTAAAAAGGATTACCTTTCATCGTTGGATAACGCTGTTAATAAGGCTGCCACACGAAACAGTAAACGGCTCAAAAGCCAGATAATAAACTCGATCAATTCAGAAAGGGTTTTCCTATCTCCAAAGCAGAATCGAAACCTATTAGCTCCGGTTATTAACCATTTAAGCCTGCAGGAAGTATATAGCTCGTTTAAAGAAAGTTGGGATGATGACCATCAATTGATATTGGTCACTGGAAACGCTGATCTTAATAAATCAGATGTTGCTCCAAGCAGACAAATTATAAACGTTTATCAAAAAAGCCTGAACACCGAAGTCACAAAGCCTGTGGAATTAAAACCTGTATCGTTTCCATATTTACCTAAACCAGATCAGAATGGAAAAATCGTTAACCGTATAAAACATAAAGATCTTGGTATTATTCAAATTGATTATGAAAATGGTGTACGATTGAATGTAATGAAAACAGATTTTAAAGATAACGAAATCCTGGCTGCCATAGCATTTGGTTACGGAAGATCTGATGAACCTAAAGTTCTTTCAGGGATATCTACTTTGAGCCAGGGGGTTATCAATGAGAGTGGTTTAGGGGCGCTTAACAAAGAAGAATTAAACAGGGTTTTAACGGGAAAGCGCACAAAGGTTAATTTTAAAATTAATGAACGGAAATTCATGATTAAGGGAAATACAGTTCCTGATGAAGTCGAGCTGTTATTTCAGCTTTTGTATGCATATTTAATTGATCCCGGTTATCGTAAAGACGCTTACGCGCTTGTGATGGAAAGGCACAGACAAAACTACATGTCGATGTCTCATTCAATAGAAGGCGCAATGAGGCTACATGGGAATAGGTTTTTGGCTGGAGGCGACAGCCGGTTCGGGCTTCCCTCATACAATGATTTTAATAAATTGACGTTAGATGATGTCCGGACGTTTACTGAAAACGTATTTAAAAATGCTCCCTTGGAGATTTCCATTGTCGGGGATTTTGACGAAGAGAAAATATTAAAGATGGCTTCTAAGTATATGGGAAGTCTTCCGAAAAGGGCGGGGTTTGGAAAACGCAAAAGGCTGGAATCACCTACATTCCCTGTTTCAAAAAGACTTGACTTGAATGTCAAAACAGAAATCCCCAAAGGAATAATACTTGTCGCTTATCCAACAGAAGATATTTGGAACATACAGCGAACAAGGCGGTTTTCAGTGCTTGGAGATGTCTTGTCCGACAGATTAAGAGAGCAAGTACGCGAAAAACTCGGTGCGACTTATTCAGCATATGCATATAACAGGCCGAGCAGGGTTTATTCAGACTATGGCATTTTATCAATAATTGTTAATGTAGATCCTGAGGCATCAGAATTAATCATAAAAGAGGTCAAGAATATTGTAGATGGAATAATCGAAAATGGGGTTAGTAAGGAAGAATTAAAAAGAGCGCTTAAACCATCCATTACAAGCATAAAGGATTTGATGCGGAAGAATGACTACTGGTTAAACACTGTTTTAAATGGATCTGTAGAGCATCCTGATCAGATAGAGTGGAGTCGGAGTATTATGAGCGACCACACGGCTATCACAGCTGATGAATTGTCCGACCTTTCAAGAAAATATCTTGATAATAATAAATCGGCAATTGTTGTGATAAAATCTCATCATAATTAGTTCCCATCAGCAAATGGCCCTTTTTCAGATCAATATTAAGGAATGAAAAAGTGCTCATTTAAGGGAAGGAAACCTTTTTAGTATAAAATTTCCAAAGGATATACGAAACAAGGTAACTCCCAGATTAAGGTTTTTGTGCTTTCTCTACGATTAAAGAAAGACTCAGAAATAGCTGCGATAAATCCTATATTATCAATGCCATATCAATAGAAATGTTCTCTGGAATATTGTTGGGATAAAGCCTCTCGAAAACAGGAATTATCTTGGCTACGTATCGGAAAATACCCTAAATTTCTATTGAATATTTACCCTGTTATTGTGTATTGGGCTAAAATGTTTAATTTCTCATATTGCATTGGTACTTCCCATTTGTTATTGGGAACCAAATTATTTCTCCTAAAATAAAGGTAAACAGTGGTGTATAAAGAATATTTATCAGGTATTTTTAAAGAAATTTGGAAGTTTTTTGCATCGGTTAAACTGACCGTCAGTATTTTACTTACCATTGCCGTAACATCAGTAATTGGAACAGTCATTCCCCAAAAAAGCGAGATTGCTGCTGAGTATTACCGGCAAAACCTTAAATTGCTTTACAGTATATTCCACGCATTTGATATTTTTAACATGTATCATTCCTGGTGGTTTCAGGCCCTCCTTATTTTACTTACCTTAAATATATTTGTTTGTTCCTTTAATCGGATTTCAGCTATATGGAAAATCGTATTTATAAAAACACCACATTTTCATCTTTCAAAGTTTAGAAAGATTAAGCAGAAAAAAGAATTTAATGAAAAGCGTTCGATAAAAACGCTGGAAAAAAAATATATACCCGTTGTTTCAAGTCTTTATAAATATTGCAGATTAGAAAGAACGGATGAGGGGTTTTGTATTTTTGCTGAAAAATGGCGATGGACAAGGCTTGGTGTGTATATTGTTCATTTGAGCATAATTTTACTGCTATTTGGATCCTTGATTGGTTCTAGATATGGCTTTGAAGGGTTTGTTAATATTCCTGAAGGAAATTCTTCGAAGTCTATTAGAAATAATCATACAAATGAAATTTACGACTTGGACTTTGAGATCCGGTGCGATGATTTTAGTGTAAGTTACTATGACTCAAACAAAAGAATGCCAAAGGAATTCCGATCCACATTGACCATTCTTGAAGAAGGGAAAGCGGTTTTGCAGCAAGACATCCTTGTCAATACCCCCCTTCGATATAAAGGGATCAGTATCTTTCAGAATAGTTGGGGCGAGATTCCATCAGATCTTCCTCCCAAAGAGATTACCCTGAATTTTCAAAGCAGGGAAACCGGGATGGTTTACAATAAAAAAACGATGATGAAACAAAAAGTTGTTGTTCCGGAAGGGGAAGGAACATTTGCAATTGAAGAATACATGGAGGCCTCTGAATTCAGAGGGCACGATATTGGCCAGGCATTTTTTGGGACACTTACAAATAAAGATGGGAATAAAACCAGAATTCTTCTTCCATTACAATTTCCACGGTTTGATGAAATGAGAGGCGGAGATATAGTTATTTCCGTGGTTGATCTTCCTCATATTCATTATACAGGATTACAGGTTACAAAGGACCCCGGCGTTCCAGTTGTTTATACAGCATTCATTGTGTTAATTATAGG
>JAFDFT010000066.1 GCA_019309685.1 Deltaproteobacteria bacterium | reverse complement strand
TACCCTGCGGCAGGATTTGCGAAAAGGCGTAAAGGTACCTCTAAAACTCGAAGAAGCTGAACAAATGATAGATGAATGGGAGCAGCGCGGATTGTGGCATATTGTGATGAGCCGTGGACGTCTTCCACTCATCGAAGCCATCTGTAACTGTGAGAAAAGATATTGTACATATCATATGAACCGTTTCCGCAGCGGTGTTCCTCAATATGTGCTCAAGGGACATTTTGTAGCCAGGGTGGAGCCTGAAACATGTGTACGATGCGGTTCATGCTGGGATAAGTGCCAGTTCGGCGCAATTCATTATTCCGCCACATCAGATAACGTTGATATTGATCCAACACTTTGTGTGGGGTGTGGGCTATGTGATGCGGCTTGTTCCGATAATGCGATTACAATGGTTCCAAGGGAAGAAATTCCCTTGGCCAAAAATTTATGGTAGGAGGTTTTGGAATGCTCCAGAAATCAAAGTCAGAAATGATTGAAACAATAATTGATGATAATGTAAGCAAAGGTATCGCCCATAACGGTGTTGAAATAATCATTGACCGGAAAAAATGCAACTATTCCATGTATGATCCTGCAGGGTGTAAAAAATGTCTTCAGGCCTGTACTGTCGGGGTGTTTGCAACCCGGCCTTTAGAGAAAAGGGATTTCTCTATTCCGCCGAGAGAACGCATTGATCCGACACAGTGGGTATTACTCCCCACATGGGCGGATTGGTGCAATGGGTGTGGAGATTGTGTGAAACAATGCCCCAAAGGGGCCATTACCATTCAATTAGGAGAACGTCTAATCACATCCGATGCATAAAGAGGATGACAATGAAAAATGAAATAAATACGATTACCGTCATCGGGGCAGGAATGATGGGTGTGCAGATAATTGCGAGAGCCGCGGTCTTCGGATCAAATGCCAATCTCTATCACTACAAACCTGAAGCCATGGAAAAAGCAAGGCATTCTGTTATATCGAAAATTGAGCGATACCGCAGCGCCGGCATGGTCGAAGGAACAAGCGATGAATCTATTTCAAGGGTCACGCTTTATGAGGACCTTCAACCTGCTCTTGAAAAGTCTGATCTTGTTATTGAATGTGTCCCCGAGAGACTTGAACTTAAAAAGCAAATATTCTCTGAGATTGATAAAATTGCTCCACCGGATTGCATCATTTCCACAAACAGTTCTTCCATACCCGTCACACGCATTGAAGACTCCGTAGGCAGAAAAGATAAAGTGGCAAATATTCATTTTTATGCGCCTATACCAAAAAATAATTTTGTAGACCTCATGAAAGGAACGTCTACTGATAATGATACCTTTGAAAAAATAACAGCCTGGATAAAAAAAATTAAATGCGTTCCGCTGATTGTGAAAAAAGAATGTATGGGATTTGTATTCAACCGTGTATGGCGTTCTGTCAAGAAAGATGCCCTCGCATCATGGGCCGGCGGGCATGCTGACTTTAAGGATATCGATCGGGGGTGGATGATATTTACCGGGATGCAGATAGGCCCTTTCGGCATGATGGATTCTGTGGGGCTTGATGTAGTGTATGATGTTGAAATGGAATATTTTTATGAAAGCGGCGATGAAAAAGACAGGCCCCCTTTGCTTCTCAAAAAGATGATTGAAAACAAACAGCTTGGCAGAAAAACTGGCAAGGGATTTTACGATTGGAATGATCCGGAATTTTCACGGCCTGATTTCCTGAAATAGGAGAAAATAAATAATTTACGCGTACCAAGCAATGTACTGGGTCAATACGGGCCAACTAAAAACAATTATTTTATAACCTCTCGAAAAAGGGAATATACTAATAAAGTCGATTTCTTAAATATCCTTACGGATGTCTTGATATACGTTCTTAATTATTGTATGCATGTGCCGAAAATGTAAACGGCATTTAAAAAATATACTATAGCATTCGCTCGCTTTTCCCGTAGAAAGGAAATGCGCTCGTTACCGAATTCAACATGGGAGTGTTACGTAAATGAAAACGTCCAAAGATAAAGAAAAAAAGACAGCGAAAAAGAGTTCTGAGCTGAAAAATCAAAAAACCGACCAGAACTCCATACGTCCGGAACTGGCCGAGGTCATCCATCGACATTCTTTCGGCCTTGATGTCAACCGTCCAGATGCTGTGGCCAAAAGAAAAGAGAAAAATCGGCGGACTGCCCGTACCAACGTGGAAGATCTTTGCGACAAAGATTCTTTCATCGAATACGGTGCACTGGCGGTTGCCGCACAACGACAGCGAAGATCCATGGAGGATCTCATCCGTAAAACCCCAGGCGATGGATTGATCACGGGGATCGCGCAAGTCAATGGTGAGCTTTTCCCGGAAGATAAGGCCCGGTGCATGGTGATGGCTTATGACTATACTGTGTTGGCCGGCACCCAGGGAGCTTTCAATCATAAAAAAAAGGATCGTATGTTAAAGATCGCATACGAGCAGCGCCTGCCGCTTGTTTTCTTCGGAGAAGGGGGCGGAGGCCGGCCGGGCGATGTTGATACTGGAGGCGTCTCAGTTGCGGGTCTGGATATTAGCACGTTTGGTTTGTTTGCCGCACTCAGCGGCCATGTACCGGTGGTTGGAGTGGTTTCAGGATTTTGTTTTGCGGGGAATGCCGCTCTTCTGGGTTGCTGTGATGTGATCATCGCAACAAAGGATTCCAACATAGGTATGGGCGGCCCGGTGATGATCGAAGGCGGAGGCCTGGGCGTGTTCGAACCGGAAGAAATCGGACCCATGGATGTGCAAACACAAAACGGGGTTGTTGATATTGAAGTGAGCGATGATGTTGAAGCAGTCGCTACAGCCAAAAAATATCTTTCCTATTTTCAGGGAGCCACGTCTTCATGGGAAGCTGATGACCAGCTTCGCCTGCGTGACCTGATACCGGAAAGCCGCAAGCGTACCTATAATGTGCGTACTGTCATTAAAACCATAGCCGATACGGATTCATTTCTGGAGATGCGGCCCAAGTTCGGCCCCGGCATGGTGACCGGGCTGCTGCGTATTGAAGGCCGGCCTTTTGGTGTGATCGCCAACAACACTGCTCACATGGCCGGTGCGATTGAAGCAGAAGACGCGGACAAAGCCGCGCGTATGATGCAGCTATGCAACGCGCATGGCCTTCCTATTCTGTCGCTGTGCGATACCCCTGGATTCATGGTAGGACCGGAAGTCGAAAAGCGCGCGCAGGTGCGCCACGTCTGCCGGATGTTTGTGGTCGGCTCGCATGTTACCGTGCCTTACTTTACCATTGTTTTGCGCAGGGGCTACGGCCTTGGTGTCATGGCTATGGCCAGAGGCAGTTTCCATGAATCGGTTTTTACAGCTGCATGGCCCACAGGAGAATTCGGCGGAATGGGTCTCGAAGGAGCAGTCAAGGCTGGTTTCAAAAAAGAACTGGCGGCTGTTGAAGACCCGCAGGAAAGAGAAACACTCTACGAAAAAATGGTCGCACACGCGTATGAGATAGGAAAAGCCATCAATATGGCCTCTTATCTTGAAATTGACGCTGTTATCGATCCAGCCGACAC
Source organism: Deltaproteobacteria bacterium (assembly GCA_019309685.1). Lineage (GTDB taxonomy): Bacteria > Desulfobacterota > Desulfobacteria > Desulfobacterales > JAABPS01 > JAABPS01. The sequence continues at coordinate 5,157 of JAFDFT010000066.1, read as the reverse complement.
CCGCAAATGGATTATGCGGGGACTAAAATCCGCGCCCCCCCGGCAACCAGGGGATGCGAATCATTGTTATGTTGATCCGTGGTAGGTAAAAACCAAAACCCATAGTACCTGGCTATTTCACCAAATTGTTAAGAATTATTTGCTTCGAGCGCCCGGCTTAAAAGCGTTACCGGATGGATCGTCTCATATACGGTGTTTTCTTCAATCTGCCATTTACAGGTCTCGCAATCTGTTATGACCAAATCCGGTTTGATCTTATCAATCTTTTTAAAAATATCCGACCCGATATCCTGTGATATCTGATAACACTCCTTTTTAAAACCATAGGTACCGGACATGCCGCAGCATTCGGAATGAAGCAGTTTTAGTTCCAGCCCGGGTATCTTCTTAAGAATCCCTATAGTGTATATCACACTGCCCATGCGCTCAAGATGACAGGGTGCGTGATATGCCGCTTTAATATTCACCGGCTTCATTTTCGGGATATTCCCTTTTTCAAACTCCTGGTAAATAATTTCGGTAATATACTCAGTCCGGTCAGCAATAGGCGAATTATCCAGTTCCAGTAAATTGGCATATTCATATTTCAACGCGAATGTACAGGACGATGAAGAGGAAATAATTTTCATATCTGAGGATTCAACAGCCTTTCCAAGTGTTTTAATATTGTGGTTTGCATTCTTGCAGGCCTTTTTAAAATAACTGTTTGCAATCAACGGCACACCGCAGCATTTTTCTCGCGCGATTACCACACCAATTTTTAACGCGTTTAAAACCGCTACAGCCGCTTTCCCCAGGTCATGATCGTTGTAATTGACATAGCATCCATGAAAATAAACGATTTTTCTTTCAAAGTTCTCCTGTGAATCCCTATTTTTACTAAACCATTGACGAAACGTTTTATATGCGTATTTCGGAAACTTTCTTTTAGATGGTATGTTCAAAAAAACATCCAGAAAGAATTTTACAACAGACAATCGAGTAAAAAAATTGACGATAGGGCTAAAAAATGTCGATACTCTTCCCATCAAATCTGTTCGGGATAACAAGAAATCTCTAAGGCTGAGCTTTTTCTTTGAGTATTTCCATTTCGCGCTTCCGATAATATCGGCAATTTTCACATCAGAGGGACACGCAATCTCACAGCGTTTACAGTTGTTGCAGTATTTCAGCGAAGCATCGACCAGTCTTTGATTTTTTATACGAAGGCGCTCCAGGTCGGGGCCTGATTGTTTGGGGCCGGGATACAAATGGGTCACTTTGGCCACAGGACAATATCCGGTACAGATAGTACACTTAATACAATGGTCAAAACTGATGTTTTCCAGATTAATCATGATCCCTCTTGTTTTGACCGGTTTTTCTTTGAACAATCTGCGTGCCTGCTAAGAATCCGGTACTGATAGCTACCCCGCTGCCGGTTCCTTCTTTCACCGGATCGTAATGTGACAAAACCGCGCCTGTGCAGAAAAGATTTTCAATGAGCTCACCTGACGGGCCATACGGATTTAGATAATCATTTGTTTTAACCCCAAACGAAAGAAACGGATGGCTCTGAGGATGAAAAAAGGCCTGCCCCCGCCAGTTCTCCCTGCCCTTATCATAATCAATAGCTAAGTCAAAAACCGGCTCTTGAATTTTTTCAACATTACTTGTCATTCCTCCTGAAAAAAAACTCCCTGTGGATAAAACATAGCTGCCGGCATATAAACGTGTCTCAGGATGATTTTCCGTATGGATATATTCAAGGATGCCGTTTGAAATCTTTCCGCCTATCACCCTGTCTCCCGCGATAAATACACCGCCCAGCTCCGCGTATCTGCTTTTCAGAATGTTATCAAGCCGAATGCCGAGAATAGAGGGAGGTAAGGTTGGAATTTCATAGATAATATATCCCGTCTTTTCTCGAAGTGACTTAATAATAACAGTGTAATTGTTTAAGCCTAAAAACGCGGGGATTCCCACAATATCAGCGTCTCCGGCAACAGATGAAATTAATGAGGAAATCTTATTAAGGTCCAAATAAGAATCAAAAATTCGGCAGATATCAATGGATCTAAATTCATGGGGATTTTTCGGGTTCAACTTTATATCTGGCAAAGAAATAGATCCGGTGATAATTTCGCAGTCCTTAAACAATCTGTTTTTTTTAAGGTTTATTCTACCCACAGCAGGGTAGAAATCTCTGAATCCGTCGATATTAATAACCGCGATCTTTGGTTTTCGGAAAAAAGCGTCCCTTATTTTTTTATTAAATACGCTTTGCTGTGAAAGAAATGTGGTTTTAAGGGTGCCGACAGGCGTCACATGGAAGTGATTCTTTTCTTCATTGGAGAAAAGATCAAGACCCTGGGCGCTGACTTCATTTTGAAAAAAAGAAAATGCATCTTTGATAGTATCGGCACCACACTTTTTATAGGGGTGCTCGGAATTTTCTTCTATAAACCTGTTCAGTTCAGTGTAGGGTTCTTTTATAACATCTTGGCCGGAATGAGATCCCAAAAGATCAATAGAACCCGATGAAAAATGAAGCGCGCTCATGCCAGATGATATAATCGCGCATCGAAGCCCCTCACTGGCGCATTTAATCCCGCACGTTAGTCCCGCAATGCCGCCGCCGATTATAATACAGTCGTAATTCATTTTATTTTGTTCCAATCCATAAATAGCCCTTTTCCACAATCTCTGTGTCAACCCGCCTGAGGCGGATAAATCTTCGGAATTACTTGTGCGACGTACAACTTTGAAATTAATTTATTTCACTCGGATCCTTGTTGCCAAATGATTCTATCAAAGCATTAAGCACCTTTTGAATTTTCAAAAGAGAACTTTAACATTCAGGCGGGATCTTTTTTGAATAGCAAATGAATATCAAACACCGAATCATGAAGTATTTTTTTCAGGAAGTATCATCCCCTTCGGCATTCGATATTCGGCGTTCATTATTCGATATTTCTTAACTATTTTAGCACCTCGATTAAATCTCTGTTCTGTTGTAGAATAATAAATCTCACTAGAATTGGTCTATCTCTTCAAGTGTCTCCACACCCTTCCCGCTTCCTTTCGTACCGCTGATCAAATTGCCCAGGCCAAAAAGTCCCTGATATATCCAATAGGTGAACTCCATTTCCCTAAGCGCATCTCCCCACAATATGGGTTTAATCCCTTTCCAGCGTTCTTCAAAAAAATCGATCATCATTTTTGACGCGTCTTCTCCGTCGGCGACCTCATGCTGTACAATTTGCCCTGCTGCGCGATATGCACACAACGCACCCTGACAGGGCCCCATCCCAACCCGTGTTCTTCTTCGAAGATCAATAATGTCTTTCACAAAAAGATTCTTGATCGCGTAATCGACTTCCCCGGCAGTAACCATCTCACATTCACAGATGAGCCCGTAACTTTTCTTGTCTTTTTTCAATATCCGGTGAACCCGCTCACCATGTCGAAACTGAGTAGAACCAACGATGGATTTTGGAATACCGCTGAAATGTTTTATCCGCTTATGTTCTGATGTCTTTTTTTCAGAACCGGGAAGAGGAATATCATGGGTTGTGCAGAATTTATTTATATTCAGTTTTTCACAGATAAGATCTGTGGCCATTTCTGCCATAAGACGATATGTCATCAATTTGCCGCCGGCAATAGAAATAAACCCTTTGGCTCCGTCCCTTTGTTCATGGTCCACTAAAACAATTCCCCTTGAGATATCCCTGCCATCCATTTCATTTGATATGGCGACAAGAGGTCTGACACCGCAATAAGCGCGAAGGACTCTTGTTTTTGACACATTAGGGATGAGTTTTTCACCATCCTTTAAAAGGATTTCCACTTCATCATCATCCACCACAGCTTCATCGATTTTTTCATAGGAGATTTTCTTTGAAGTTGTACCAATAAGCGATACCGTATCGCCCGGAACAATGATATCTCCATCCGAAGGTTTGCGGCATCGATTCACAACCACGTTGTTAATCCGATAATCAATAATGACCATGGACCCCTTTGAAGGAAACATCTTCAGCTCAATGCCCGCTTGCTCACAAATTTTCTGCCCCCATACACCAGAGGCATTCACCACAACCTTTCCGTAAATCTCAAATGTTTCTTTTGTTAACCTGTTTCGAAAGCAGATCCCTTTTATAGTATCCTGATTCCGGATAAAATCGGTCACTATGGTATGGGTAAAAAGCGTCCCTCCCCGCTCTACAGCATCCAGGATATTTGACGCAGCAAGTCGGAAAGGATCGATGGTGCCGTCCGGAACAGTTAACGCATGGATAATTTCCGGGTTGAGATTCGGTTCAATGCGAAGAGCCTCTTTAACACTTATCTTTTTACATTTGATGCCCGCTTCTTCACATCTCCTGATCAGTTCAAAATGATATTCCTGATCGTCTTCAGGAAGGGTCACAAACAAACCGCCTGTATCTTCAATACAGTGACGGGCTATTTTCTTGAGAATTTTATTCTCATCAATACATTCGGATGCTGATTGAATATCCTTAACTGCGTAACGTGCGCCGGAATGCAGCAGTCCGTGATTTCTTCCGGTAGTACCTGAAGCCAAATCGTCTTTTTCCACAAGTACGGCCTTAATGCCGCGAAGGGCGCAGTCCCTGGCAATCCCGGTCCCCGTAGCGCCCCCACCGATGATAATTACATCTGTTTCATATCGCTGCATAATACTATTTCTTCGGCCTTATCAAATTTTCTTTGTACTCAAATAAATTATTGATTATTGGAATTCGCGATAGTTTTAAGTTTTAGGTTAATTTTTAATATGCGTAAAGCGTAAAACCTGATGTTCTCAGAAAAAGTGAGTGATGACAAAGTAAAAAGTTCAAGTTCAAGGCGACGCAAATCCCGAAGAATGATGCGTACTAATAATACGTCGTAATGACGAGGGATGCAGCGCAACAATGAAATTGGGCTTTTTACGAAGTCATCACACCCATCCAAAGGAACGTTCAACCGCCTTCTTCCACCCCTTATAAAGTTTAGCCCTTTCATCTTCGGGCATTTTCGCCTTCCACTCCTTATCTTTCGACCAGTTCGCTTTCAGTTCTTTTTCCTCTTTCCAGAACTCAACTGCCAACCCTGCCGCATATGCCGCACCCAGGACGGTGGTTTCGATAACCGTCGGACGAATGACAG
>JAFDFT010000454.1 GCA_019309685.1 Deltaproteobacteria bacterium | reverse complement strand
GGGCCTTGAAGGAATCCGTATACGCCCGCTTATCATTCTCCGACCAACGTTTCACCATTTTTATACGCAACTCTTCCTGGTCTGCTTTTGGGAAAAGCCTTCCGGCTAATACTTCTCCGATTTTTTCCATAGCCAGTTGAAAGGCAATCATGCCGCCCATGGAAATGCCGGCAATATGCACGGGTGAAAGATCAAGTGATGTGATAAGCGCGGCTGTATCATCTGAGAATAGCTTGATTGAATACGGGCCGGGGGGTTTATCCGAGAGCCCGTGCCCTCTGACGTCAATAGTAACCACTTGATAATCTTTAGAAAAGTAATTGACCTGCTCTTCCCAGTCACGACTGCTTGATCCCAGACCATGAACAAAAAGCACAGATTGACCCTTACCCGTCATCTCATAATTGAGGTCAAGATTGTTTACCTTTAGTTTCGGCATAATTTTCCTCCTTTAAAAGATATGTTCAGTGGCTTGCCTTGGTACGATTACCCCGCATTTAACTGTACTGGCGTTCTAATACGTTTATCGTTGTAACTGCTTATATACAAGTTTTATAAATAAAAGGCGCGGGAAGTGGTAAAGCATAGATCGGAACCAGATTCAAGCCAACTGTCCCAATAGGAATTGATCTATTATTTATCTAAGGACCTCCACGCTGAGCTTAATCCTCTATTCGCACCTCCTGACGGCTTTCCTTTAAACCCCGACCCATCATCCAGTGTATCAATCCGGGACTGATCCTGTAAAGCAGCCACAGAAACTTGGCAAAGCCTGTTACAACAATAAACGCTTTGTTGCGCTCCACGCCCTTTAAAATCGCTAACGCGCATTTTTCCGGGGTTATCCCAAATCGTTCGGGAAGCCTTTCTAATACCTTATCCCGATCCATCTTTATCATTTTGCTGTCGTGAAAAATAGCTGTTTTAATGTAGCCGGGGCAGACCACGCTGACCTTCACGCCCAGGTCCGCGCCTTCTAACCTGAGTGTGTTTGAAAGCCCGACAACGGCATATTTGCTGGCCACATAAGAAATTGTCCCCGGAAAAGGCATCAGCCCCTCAATTGAGGCTGTGTTGATAATATGACCGGAGCCCTGTTCAACCATAATAGGATAGGCAGACGCAACGCCGTTAATAACACCATAAAGGTTCACATCTAAAACGCTACGCCAGTCATCAATGCTGCAGTCTCTGGCCTCGCCGCCCACTGCGATACCGGCGTTATTGAATATATAATCCAGTTTGCTGTTATCAGCCACAGTATCTTCTACCAGCTTTTTAACTGCTTCATAATTTGAAACATCAAGGGTTACTGCTTTAGCGTTATTGCCGGCTTTGCGAATTGCCTCGACAACCTCATCAAGCTGCTTTGAATTCACATCCGCTAAGATAACGTTTGCTTTTCCTCTGGCCAACTCTTCTGCCAACGCCCTGCCGATACCTGAAGCTCCGCCTGTAACAATAGCCGTCTTTCCTGAGAAAATCCCCATTTGCTTCTCCTTCAGTTTGAATTGTAAATGATATTACTTCATTTGGTTGAAATATTCGGATTGCACTTCTCTCATCTTATCAAGATACTCGTCTTTTGTGAAGATTCCTTTTTCAATAAGCAGCCGCGCAATCGTATCCACCTGAATTGCATTTGTTATCATGAGTTCTTTTAGACCAGTATCGTCATTTGTGCTTTTTTCTTTTGTCATTTTATTCCTCTTAATAAAATTATTTTGACTTTCTGTACACTTTACTACAGTCGACATCGCATATCACATCTGATCCGTACTTCAAATGGACCATACACAATCTTATGGCAAAATTTTCATGAGCTGTCGATACTGTTAACCGCTGCTTCCAACCGGGTCATCGCTTCTTCCAGCATTGATCGGGAACAGGCAATATTCATTCTTTGGAATCCTTCCCCCCCAGGTCCGAATGTAAAGCCGTCCTCAAGTCCCAGGCGGGCTTTCTTTCTCATCAGTTCACGAAGGCTCATTTTATCCATGCCAAGATCCCTGCAGTCAAGCCACACAAGGTACGTCCCTTCAGGTTTGATAATCCTGATCTTGGGAATTTGTTTCTCACAGAATTTCATTATGAAGTTCAGGTTCCCATGCAGGTATTCAAGGCATTCCTGCAGCCATGCATCTCCGTGGTTATAAGCTGCTTCCAGCGCGGAAAGCCCAAAACAATTGACCATGGGTACAATGCCTGTCTTTGCCCTGTTGAAATTTTTACGCAATTCCGAGTCGGGTATAATCACGGCGGAAGCGCCAAGTCCTGCCAGGTTAAACGATTTGCTTGGTGACACACAGGTAATGGAGCGCTGCTCAAATTCAGTGGAAATTGAAGCAAATGGAATATGCTTGGATCCTTTAAAACATATTTCTGCGTGGATCTCATCTGAAACGATTATTCCATTATTTCTGGTAACAATTTCACCCATTTTCGAAAGCTCATCCGCATTCCACACACGCCCGACAGGATTGTGCGGGCTGCAGAGAATCATCATCTTTGCCCGTGAAGAAACAGGCACCAGTCCGGGATTTCTGCTGAATTGAAAAATATTTTCAAAGTCTTTAAAATCAATTTCATACCGGTCATCAATCAGTTTCAGCTGGTTGTTTACAACCTGGCACCCGTTGTCTTTTACTGCCGACCAGAATGGACGGTAAACGGGACTCTGAATCACTACTTCATCTCCCGGATGGGTAAAGGCTTTCACCGCAACGTAAAGTGCAGGAACAATGCCTGGCGTAAAAACGATCCACTCAGGTTTTACTTCCCATCTATACTTTTTTTTCATTCTGGTAACAACCGCTTCAAACGCAGAAGATCCGGGTACGGCATAACCATAGATTTCATGGTCCGCCCTTTTCTTGATCGCCGCCGTGATCTCTTTAGCTATAGGGAAGTCCATATCCGCCACCCACATGGGGAGGATATCCTTTTCCCCGAACAGGCCGTCAGCAACACCCCATTTTGCGCAGTCAGTGTCTTTCCGCGAAATCACCTTGTCAAAATCATATTGATTGCTCATTTTCACCTTCACATCTTTAATTTTTAAAAAGTTATTACCTGAATTTTGGACGAATTGGAGGCTTTCATATGCCCCGCAAGCGGGATTTCGCTTGTGCTCAACAAGCTGCATCTAAGGGTGAA
>JAFDFT010000453.1 GCA_019309685.1 Deltaproteobacteria bacterium | reverse complement strand
CTCCCTTGAATGCGGACAGTCTTCATATTTTCAATACAAGATGCTGCGGGGGCTGGATACGGAATGGAAGGGTTGGAAAATCCATCTCGGAGGTCAACTGGCAGTGGATGCCATCGCGTATGACAAGGATAACAAGAAAGACAGCGGCCTCAGGTGGGAAACAGTTAATTTGCGAATAACCGGAAGATATAGGAACAAGTTTCATTTTCACATAGAACCCGATCTGCTGGGAATAGACACGAAAAACAATCTGTATGAAGTATGGGCAGGTTGGCATATTACCCCGGCATTACAGATTAAGGTGGGCCAGATCCGGGTGGCCTTAAATAGTGAATTTGCAACCTGACCGGAAGATTTTCCATCCATAGACTATGGTTTCAGTTCGTATCTGGATGGTCGATACGATCTTGGCTTGCAAGTTGACGGTTTGTTATGGGACAGCGCTATCTGGTACCAAGGATCCGCCACAGCGGGTCAAGGCTTTGATCTTGACGGCAACCGGAAATCAGATCCGCAGTTTTCCATTCGGACAGTTGTATTCCCGATGCAAGCCCTCGGGTACAATTTGCTGAAAGGGGGATTCTTGGGTTTGGGTTTTGCTTTGAGCCCGGATTATGATGACGAAATCTTTTTACAGACACCTTTGAGATCCACCGTTTTTACAACCAAAAATTTGGATGGCGATTCAGCCAGATGGATACACGCCGAATTTGGCTGGTACTGGGGGGCATTCCGGCTGGGCGCTGAACGGGTAGATGGCGAGATTCAGGACGTGAAAGTCGGTAATGATATCCCACAGGATTTTGATCAATTGACCTCATGGTCTGCATACGCATCATGGAATATCACTGGAGAGCGGATGCGATGGGAGCGGGGAAGATGGCTACCTCCCGTGCTTGACGGTAGGCCTGAGGACAAAAAACAGATTTTTGATTTCTTAAAGTTTTTGGATCCCTTGGGATGCTTAGAGGTGGCGTTTCGCTATTCCAATGCCGACATTGATCGCGGGCTGTTCGATAGTGGACTGACAACCTATAATCCATCAACCCAGGAAGTACGGACGGCCACCTTGAATCTAAATTGGTATCCGCAACCCGGATTGAAGGTAACGGCAGGGTGGGTCAAAACCATTGCGGACCACGAGCTTTCCACCTTTGGAGGAACCAATCGAGATTCTTCTTTTATACTCAGAATGAGCCTTGCCCTTTAGTGCTGCTATTTGTCTAAGTTTCGTAGGTGGGATAACGGTCGATGCCCGGATCGAAAGAGGTGTCTTTTTCATTATAGGTCACACCTCGATTTCAAAGCCCTGGCCAGCGTTTTAGTGAAATTCATCCGCTTACTGTAGCGTTTTTTCCCCCGCGTGAGCCGGTGGAATATCGCTGTCCAGCCCATCACCGGCACGGTTCCATAGCGAAGAAGTTCCCAAGCTGTTTGCCGGAAGTATGATAGATCCGGATAGGCATCCAGAAGCGTATCTATCAGCGGAGAGACCTTTGCAAAACGCTGCACGGATACAATTAGAGATCCTTTACTTCAGAAAATAAGTTCCAAAAAACTAAGCATAAGAATCACCGTGTCAAGTTCATTTTCGGCTATCTTCCTTCAACATGCAATATTCTGGTTCTCTTCTTTAGGGTTCTTAGTGTCAGGTATACTCCGAGCCCGCCTAAAAATAGACAAAGCCATCCCTTATCAATTGTTAGCTTTCCGGTTACCATATAACCGGCAATAAATTCCAGGACGGTAAATGATGCAATCATCGCAAAAAAAGCGGAATATTCCCGTTTTAGGATATGTCTGAATGAAAAAGGCAGGCTTGGCGGTTTCCAGTTATTAAAATTCGGGATAAATACAGGTGTGCGCTTTGCGTAATCCAGATAATCTTTCCCATATTCCTCCTTGAGGAACGCTTCTTCGGCCAATATGATCCTCTCATAATACAGCCAGAAAACAAGCCCGTAAATCACACTGACCCACCACAAGTGGACAAACAGGGTTACCCCTAAAAACATGAAGAAATTTCCAAAATACAATGGATTGCGCATTAAAGAATACATACCGGTATTATTAAGTGAATCGGCTTTTTGACCTTTTGTATTTCTTCCGGAAGTTCTTTTTGGCATATATATAACTTAGGGGTTTTGCTCCAATTGGAATGATGAAATGCCAGCGTAATGGTTTCGGTCAGGCTATTATTAAGAACCGCAGAACCGCAGAATATCGAACCGCAGAATATCGAAGGAATGTATTCTGGAAATTTTATAAAAAACAGAGCGAAGCGATTCCATACTTCGATATTCGATATTCATATAATCGATATTCGATATTCTCATTTTTCAACCATTTTATCTGACGGAATAAAAGAAAAAAAGCATTTTACCGTAACAGTAGATCAAAGGGAAAAAATACGCTACCGCATTTATGAAACAAGGTTTACCTTTAAAGATCAAGGGCCGTTTGTTGTTCAGATGGTTACAAATACAAAGCGGTCTGATAAAATTCTTGAAAATTCCCTTCAAAACATTTTCAGCGCAATCCCCATGGTTTTTTTACTGAGTATTTGCTTTGGAATGTATATTGCACAAAAGCCCAGGAAAATCTTACAGAACATAACCGCTGTTACAAGAAGAATAACTTCGCAGAATCTTGCGGAAAGGCTTCCGCTTCCTCCGGGTCACGACGAGATCAGGGACCTGACGCTTACCATTAACTCTATGCTCGATAATATCGAGAGTTCATTTGATGAAATCAAACAGTTCACTGCAGATGTTTCCCATGAACTGCGAAATCCGCTTTCCGCTGTCAAGGGTGAAATTGAAGTTGCTGTTTCCCGCAAAAGAGATGTTTCCGATTACCGGGAAACCTTGCACAACTGTCTTGAGCGGATTGATGATCTGATAAAAATGGTGAATGATCTTTTTCTGATTTCCCGTTTTGACGCAAAGAAATATGAACTTAAACTCAGCCGAATAAATCTTGCCGGGTTATTAGGGGAGATGTATGATTTTTTTCTGCCCATAGCA
>JAFDFT010000452.1 GCA_019309685.1 Deltaproteobacteria bacterium | reverse complement strand
AACCTCAACAAGGTCAAGGATGGTAAAATCTCCGATATTGAGCTGAAACCGGACGACCGCATACATGTCCCGGAAACCTGGCTTTAGGGGCGTGTTTTAAACTTCATGATTCGGCGTTCGACATTCAGCATTCGACATTTGCTGTTAAAATATGTGCATGATAAAAAGCACTTGAATAATACAGGAAAGAACTTTTAGTCTATTAACATAAAATATTGAATATGGATAGCCCCCAACAACCATACATAGAAGGCCCCGACACTGAACAGACAGTTCATCTTGCTGAGTACTACGCTGTTCTTTTAAGAAACAAATGGATCATTGTCATCTCATTGGCTGTCATGGTCTTCCTGGGTCTGGTTCATAATTTACGCCTGCGCCCCGTCTATAGCGCCACAGCCACAATGGTGATTGACAAGCAACAAAATCAAACTCTGATCAGCCAAAGAAACGATTACGAAGCCTATTTTTTCTCAACGCTTAGTTTTAACACCCACTTTGAGCTGATAAAGTCCAGAGCCGTGATGGAGCGGGTGATTAAAAAACTGAAAATGGATCAGGACAAAGAAGAAAATCCTCCTGAAACCAATCCCATAAGAAAATTCTTTTCGCGGTTCAGGATGAATATCTTTTTTATTATCAGGGGTGGGGATAACCCGGCTGCTCAAGAGGACAGGCTTGCCGGCCTTGTGCAGTATCTGCAGGGTATTGTGAATATTGAATATGTTGAAGATACCCGCATTTTTAAGATTGACGTTACAAGCATTTACCCCAAAGAAGCAAAAGATGTGGCCAATGCAGTGGCAGAATCCTATATTGAATTCGATATTGACAGCCGGATGAAATCTTCTCAGAACACCTTATCCTGGGTTACAGATTACCTCTATGAAGTAACAAAAAAGCTCGAAGATTCCGAAGCCAAGTTTATCGAATTCAAGCAAAAAACAAAACTCATCACAATGGAAGACAGCCAGACCGTCACAACTCAAAAAATCAGAGAATTTAACGACACGTATATTGAAACCCGCAATAAACGATTGATACTCGATACAAAGCTGGAACAGCTTGAAAAAATTACAAAATCCGGGAAAGGCATCCCACACCTTAGCGCTCTGGTAGACAATAAGCTCATAGAAAATCTTTACTCTCAACTGGTAAATGCCGAAGTTGAGCTTTCCAAACTCATGAAGGTGTATAAATCCAAACACCCCAAGGTTGTTAAAGCAAGAACAAACACGTCCAATATCCGAAATAAAATTCGTGGTGAATTAAAAAAGGAAGTCGTGAATCTCGAGGTCGAACGATCCATTCTCCTTGCCAGGGAAAATGTTTTGCAGGATACCATGGATGATTTTGAAAAGGAAGGCATCGAAAAAAGCAAAAAAGAACTCGAATATTCCATTTTAAAACGAAACGTCGAAGTAAACCAGAGTCTTTATAATTCGCTTCTGGTAAAGATGAAGGAAGCCGATATTATGGGAAATACGAATATTTCCAATTTAAGGATCACAGGCAAAGCGACTTTGCCTCAGCATCGTTCAGGCCCGAATAAATTCCGGAACTTTCTGTTAAGCATTATCATAGGGCTAATGACTGGAATAGGGATAAGTTTTTTACTGGAATATATAGATACATCTCTGCGAACAGAAGATGATGTATATAAATACCTAAACAAGCCGGTCCTTACAATCGTTCCACTTGTTCGACAGGACGATGACAAATCACCCGCAGCCGAGGACGGCCCGGGCGAGGTAACAGTTTGAACATACAGGAATTATTAAAAACCCAAATTCTGGATAAAATCCGCGAGCCCAAAAACCTGTCTCTGACAGAGTTGTTTGTTAAAAATCTGCCCTCACATTTCCGCTTTAAGGAAAGCTTTCGGACTCTGCGGACCAATATCAACTTTTCTTCCATAGATAAAGAAGTGCGGTCAATACTTGTGACAAGTTCGGTCGAAAAGGAAGGAAAGACAACTACCGCCTTAAACCTTGCCTATACAATTTCTCAACTCGACAAATCGGTTTTATTACTCGATGGGGATCTGCGAAAACCGTCTTTAGGCATGTTGGTTTCAGAAAAAAATCCCCCGGGTCTTTCCGGACTGTTGTCTGATACTTTCAGTACAGAAGTGAATGCCGGCGTTCTTGAGGAATTCGGAGTAGGTGATCTCTTCCGGCTTCTCAATTTCCAAAAAAAGACAGGTGTGCTGCGTCTCGCTTTTGCTGATGAAAAAGTAAATATTTATTTTGATAACGGTACTCTGAAAGACGTCAACTGGCTCACGAGACCGGAGGATAAAAAGCTGGTTACCTCTTTAATTAAAAATAAACTGATAACACCGGAACAGGCCGAAATTGCCATGTCCCGCAAACAAAGAACGGATCAGAAACTCGGTTTCATTTTAATCAACATGGGTTTTGTAAAAGAAGAAGACATGGCAGGTTTTATCAATCTTCATATGATTGAGGGACTCAGAGCCGCCATGGCCTTCAAATCCGGTTCGTTTTCATTTGAAAAACTTTCAGAAACATACTTTCAGCGCCCTTCGTTTGATCCATCAGACCTGCATCAAATGTACAGCCAGGCTGTCATCGGTGAAGAGAATATCCCTTACTTGCGGAATAAATTAGACACGGCAATTTTTAAGACGGACACACAAAATCTTCATATCCTCCCAAGCGGGCCCTGTCCGCCGGATCCTACAGAACTTCTTGCCTCTGAGAGAATGTCATTTTTACTCACTTTTTTTAAACAGCAATTCGATTTCGTAATTATTGATTCACCCCCGGTCTTGCCCGCGTCAGACGCCCTTCTCATCGCACCTCAAACAGATGGCGTGATTCTAATAATCAAGGGGGGATCTACGGATCGAAAAATGGTCAAAAAGGCCTTAGAGCAGATAATGACAACCCAGGCAAACATAATCGGAACCGTGCTTTGCCAGGTGGATGTTAAAAAAGAAGGCTATTATAAATACTACAGCAAATACTACGACAAGTATTATGGTGAGAATCCTTAGCTTTTTG
>JAFDFT010000451.1 GCA_019309685.1 Deltaproteobacteria bacterium | reverse complement strand
TTTCAGGTCGATTCAGCGTTATAACGGCAAGATCATCTTTTTCTTCAAAAATTGTATCCGACATTGTTTGTCTCCTTGTTAACGATAAACATTGGGAAAAATAATTTTTTAAATCTCACCACAACACGTGATTGCAAGATTATATACTGTATCCAGTCGATTTTACGTTTAAATATCTGTCATTTTTATAAAAGCAGGGATCTTTTGGCAAAGGGAAAGGCAGGAAAAAATGGGCCGGTCAGTCTTGCCGTATAGCATGGCATACTGATCTTCACTTCTCAAAAGTATAGGAAGTACTTCGATTCTGAAAAAGTGACCCCAGGAAGATTTTAAGCGGTTACGCAGCGTGGGGGATAATTGACTACCCGCACCGAATAACTTTTGTTGGGGATTTGTTTTCTTGTACGTAGATTTTTATAGCATATTTTTATATAATGCCCTAGAGTTACTTCTCAGGAATCAGCCAGGAAGCTACGTCTCATAAAATGAAAGGAACGAAATATGGATTTTGACCTAAAAAAAGAACATCTAGCAATTCAAAAAGAAGCCCGTTTTTTTTCTGAGCGGGAAGTCATTCCAAGGATAAAGGAAGAAGAATTTAAAAGAGATCTTGTGTCAAAAATGGGAGAAATGGGTTTCTTCGGATGCGCGTTTCCTGAAAAATTTGGCGGGACAGATTACGGCTTTCTTGCGCATTCTGCAGTGTGCGAAGAAATCTCTCGGGCCGATTCCGGCCTCAGATCTCTTTTCAATCTCCAGGGTTTGACCGTCCCCTACACGATTATGGAATGGGGGACCGATGAGGCTAGAGAAAAATACGTCAAAAAGCTCGTGCTGGCTGAAAAACTTGGGTGTACCTGTTTTTCTGAACCCAATGCAGGGTCCGATCTTGCCTCCATTGAAACCACCATCGAAGGGAAAAACGATCATTACATAATTAATGGTAATAAAACATGGATTTCGAATGGTACTGTCGCCGATATCGCCATTGTATATGCGACTTTTGATAGCAGCAAAAAACACAAAGGGCTATGTGCGGCGGTTGTGGAGACTGACCAGCCTGGCTGGAAACCCAAAGAAACACCAAAACTGGGAGATAAAGCCTCTCCCATTGCTGAAATTTTTATGGATGATGTGCAGGTACCAAAAGAAAATCTTTTAGGAGGATGGGGGGAAGGATTTAAAGTTGCAATGACCGCCCTGGACAGGGGGCGTATCAGTGTGGGCAGCGGCGCCATTGGACTTGCGCAGGCGTGTCTTGATGCCTCTGTTCAATATGCCAACCAGCGTGTTCAATTTGGGAAATTAATATCAGAGTACCAGCTGGTCAAAGGCACTATCGCAGAGATGGTGTCTCTGACCGAAGCGTCGCGCCTGCTCGTACGGCAAGGGGCCTGGCTCAACGACCAGGATCGCCCATTTACCAGAGAAATCGCTATTGCCAAATATTTCGCCGGTGAAGCTGTGACACGGGTTGCCGGGATGGCAATGGAGGTGTATGGGGGAATGGGATATTCTCTTGACGCCCCTGTAGAACGGTATTACAGGGATGCAAAAATTTACCAGGTGGGTGAAGGCACGGCCAACATCATGCGCCTGTTAATTGCAAACGACGCTTTGAACATTAAAAAAGCAAACAGACCCAGACTAAAGGTCCCCAGCGATTTTCGAGATCTGGAGTAGTGCAATTTAAAAGTACGCTTTTTTGATCCACTGAAAGTACTATGCTCTCATTCGAATTAAATGTATAAATAGCAAACCGCAGCATGAAAACGACATTTATTACTCTTGCTCCTATTGCTGAGAATTACATCAAAATTGCACATAAAGGCCATATTAACCCGGCGATTAAATAGACGCTTAAGCTGCATATGCGATTTTCGGATGTTTGAAGTATTTCATAACTCGCTTCGGCATTTTTTGGAGTTTTCTCAAATGTGATAGTGCTTTGCTTTTTATTTGCTTCCGGGATCTGGCTGGAGGTCCAGAGTGGACGCCTGCTTTCAAATCGCAGTTCAAATATTCATCCGGATTCAACTCTGGTGAATAAGATGGAAGAAAGAATACTTCAATCTGATCCGTATGCTCCTGCAGCCAGTCTCTTGCCTTATAGCTGTGGTGAACTTTCAGGTTATCGAGAATTAGTAATATCTTGAGGTCAGAATCTTTGATCAGCCGCTTCATGAACTTGATGAACGTATCTGCATTCATGCGATCTTTGTATATCATGAAACGTACTTTTCCTTGGTTAGTGATCGAAGATATCAAGTTCACTCGTTTGCATCTGGCTGAAAGCCTGATTGCAGGAGTTTTACCACGGGGGGCGTAACTTCTTCCATGATAACTGTCATTACAAAGACCGGTTTCGTCACCCCAATGGATCTCGGCATCCTCTTTTTTGGCTTTCTTCTGGATTTGAGGATACTCTACGTCAAGCCATTTTTTAACGGCTTTGGGATTCTGTTCATAGGCCCGTTTCAGCGGCTTTTGAGGCGTAAAGTTCCAGCGCTTGAGATAGTCGCCGATAGTTCTTATTGGGACCTTCATCCTCCAAAGCTCCCTGATCAGTTGCTGCACCGCTATTCGAGTCCATAAAGCGAATGGCAGCTTCAGTTGGTCCGGGCATTTATCGCAAATGGCTTTTCTAATTTCTTTTTCTTGCTCCTTATTCAATTTTCGGCAACTGCCGATAGGCCGTCCGCGCTTTTTAATTTTAAGGCCTTTTTTTCCTTCGTTTTTGTAAAGGTTCCACCAAGCTACGCATGTGGAACGATGAACACCGGTGATTGCACTGACCTCTTTATGCTTTCGACCTTGCTTTCGAAGTCGAATGACTTGATAACGGATCTGCTGTTGAGCATCAGTACTGAGTTTTCGTGCATCGATTTTTTTCATGCACACTTTATAGCATAATTGAATGAAAAAGGCACGTATTTTTCCGCCGGGTTAATAAGATGTTGATTCAAGTTTTTTCAATATATATTCGGCGATCAAGCGAATATTGACAAGCTTGGGATAATCATCCTCGTCAA
>JAFDFT010000450.1 GCA_019309685.1 Deltaproteobacteria bacterium | reverse complement strand
CTACCAATAATATCCAAATCTTCTCGCACAACTCATTCAGCATAAATCACAGCGACTCCACCTATACACAAAAAAATTAAATTAGGCGCCCAGGCAGAAATAAAAGGCGGAATTACACTCCCATATCCAATAGATAAACAAAAACTGTAAAATACATAATAAAAAAATATAACACCCAGCCCTGATAAAAAAATCAGCGGCAAACTATCTCTTAATCTTCTGTTCAGCGCAATTCCAGCGCCAACTACACACATAATTATACAGAAAAAAGGTTGAGCCGTTTTCGCATAAAGGTCAACCCTATAAATAGTCGCATCATATCCTTCTGACTCTACTTTCCCAATATATTCCCTTAACTCTCCAAAGTTCATCTCTTCCGACTTTTTTACCGTGCTGTTTAAATCCTTGGGAGTAAGATCCAGAGCTGATTTCATTTTTTTATGGATTTTTATTGCAGGTAGCCCGCTTTTTTTGTCAAATGTCTGCTCTATTATCTCATAGAAAATCCAACTGCCATTTTCATAAACACCTTTTTTTGCATCTATTCTTCTTTTTAAATTAAACTCTTTATCAAAGTAGTAGAGTGCGATATTAAATGCGGTTTTATTCCTTGGATTAAAGTGTGAAATTCTGGATATAACATTACCTTTCTTTATCCATGTGCTCTCTTTCTTTGATTTAACAACATCCTTTTCGCTTTCAACTTCTGCCCATATCTCACCTTCTTTGCTTTTTATCACCGGCAGTATCTGCTCTGCTAAAATAAAATAAAAAACACTAAATATTATACCAATGATAAAAACGGTCTTTAAGAGATAATAAACACTGACGCCGTTACTTTTCAGTGCAAGTATCTCATTATTTTTACTCATCAGCCCAAGCGTAAAAAGGATCGATAGAAGCATTGATACGGGAATAAAATTAATAAATGGTATATACGCAAAAAATACGAAAACCGCTTTAAAAAAACCGAGTCCGGATTCAATTAAACTATCAATTTCATCAAAAAAATCGAAAATAATCCATATCCCAGAGATAACGGCAATAATAATACTAAAATTTATAAGAAATTCTCTGGTTAGGTATTTTTCTATAATTGACATGAAGCCCCTGTTTATCTAAATAAATAACTGATTACCCACTTGATTTTGTCGCAATCCATTTAAAAAATCTGGCAACCGGATCAATTAATAGTGGTTCTTCATTTGCCACCTTAATAAAAATATATAACCCTATACCGCCAGTAATAATATCCGGAGCCCACATCCCAATAATTGGCGGATATGCGCCAGTTTCACCAAAAACACTTCCTATAGATAATATCAAATAATATAACATGAAAAATAACATGCCGAATAACAGCCCAAACGAACGGCCGCTAGACATTGACTGCACACCCAACGGTAGGGCAAGTAATCCAAAGATAAAACATGAAAATGGAATAGAAAATCTCTTATAATATTCCATCAAAGCTCTGTAATATCTTTTATCTTTATCGTTTTTTTCTTCTTTTTCCTTTAAATACTGGCTCAATTCGGAAGTGAGACTTGTGTTTTTCCCTTTTTTTATTTCTTTCTTTGAAATACCCGCTTTTTCAACGTCCAGTGAAAAATCATAGGTATCAAACTTTGTTGTATTAACCAACCTATCTGCAATTGTTACCTGATTGACAATCCCGTTGTATAATCTAAACTGGCTAGCAGTTGTATCAGTACCACGTATAATTTTCCCTTTTGGAGCCACGATTGTCATCACAAGACCTTTATTAGACTTATCTTCAATAAACACATCCTGCAATTTATTTTCCTTGAAATCAACTTTATTAATGTACAAAACTACGTCCTCAAAATTATCATTAAAAACCCTTTCTTTTAAGGCAATATCAATATTTGACATAATAACATTTTGAGAAAGTTTCTTTAATGAGAATCTGCCATTTGGGGAACCATACATCGTCATAAAAACTGTCATCGAAAATCCGATGGCGCAAAATATAAGCACGGGAATAAATATTTGATAAATACTGACACCCACACTCTTTAAAGCAATAATCTCATTGTCTGATGACAATCGAAGAAAAGTAAGCAAAACTGTAATCAAGACTGATATGGGAATAACATAAATCAAAGATGATGGAATTAAGTAAATGAGCATCAAGAAGACGACGGGTATACTTATTCCGTAATTGACGATAAGATTTATAATCTTTAGAAGCTGTGCCATTAAAAAGATAAATGTGAAGAAAGAGATACTGATCAAAAAAGATGGCACCAACTCCATAAATAAATATCTATTTATAATTGAATTAGCCTTCATTGCATTTTCTACTTATTTTATTATCGGGAGTTATTCTAATGTCAATTTACCCCTTATTGGTTCTCGTTGCCGAACTGCAAATTATAAAGTTTAAAATATTCACCTTTACGGTCAATAAGTTCTTGATGCCCTCCTTCTTCAACGATCCGTCCATTGATAACAACGATAATTCTATCCGCATATCCAATAGTCGACAGTCGATGTGCGATAATAAAAGTAGTTCTTCCTTTCATTAAATTTTCAAGCGCTTTTTGCACCAGCATCTCAGACTCAGCATCAAGTGCTGAAGTGGCCTCGTCCAGAATCAAAACAGGAGCGTCTTTCAGCAGCGCGCGGGCGATACAGATACGTTGTTTTTCTCCGCCTGAAAGCCGCCCTCCAAGTTCTCCAATTGAAGTTTCAAATTTGTCGGTAAATTTCTGAATAAAGTCATATGCAAATGCTGCTTTTGCTGCTTGCACAATCTCCTCTTCTGACGCATCCTGCCGTCCATACGCAATATTATTTTTTACAGTATCATTGAAAAGAATTGGTTCCTGAGTAACTATTGCAATGTTTTCTCGAAGCGAGGATAATGAGGCATTTCTTATATCTATATCGTCAAACATAACAGCTCCATCGGATACGTCATAAAACCTCGGTATCAGGTTGACAAGTGAAGTCTTTCCGCCACCGCTGGCACCTGCCAGTGCAAGAACCTCACCCGGTTTTACATTA
>JAFDFT010000065.1 GCA_019309685.1 Deltaproteobacteria bacterium | reverse complement strand
CTGCACCGGCATCGTAGTAGTACCGCGCCATATCAACTGGATCACCAATATCAATATTATTTTTGAATTTGACACCCTTTGTTGTCCTGCCCTCATGGACATCAAGACACGGTATGATACGTTTGCTTAACATGGCTGCCACTCACTAAAATTTTTCAGCATTTTTAACCCAGGCCTTCCGCTTTTTTCAAGATGAAATTGGGTTGCCAGAAGATTTTTTGAACCGATAACCGATGGAAATTGAATACCGTATTCTGTGAAACCGATAACATGGTCGGAATCATCAGGATTCGGGTAATATCCATGTACAAAATAAAATTCATCATCAGCCTTTATCCCTTCCAGTATGGGATGGTCAACTACAATCTCTACCTGGTTCCAGCCCATATGGGGGATCTTCAGTTTATTTTTATCTTTTCCAATGAGCCCATCTGGAAAAGCCCTCACTAAGCCGCTGATTATTCCCAAACACGATGTTTCATTCTCTTCACTATGCCCAAGGATTATCTGTGAACCCAGGCATATACCGAGGATTGGTTTCCCTTCGCTGAAAGCTTCTTTGAGTGCGCGATCGATACCCAGCTGAATCAGACTGTCCATTGCTGAGCCTGCCGCACCAACCCCTGGGAAAATAATCCTTTCAGATGCTTTAATTTTCGTAATATCGTTTGTTATACAGCTTTCGAAACCGATATATCTCAGTGCACGTTCAACACTTGTGAGATTTCCAGCACTGTAGTCTATAATAGCTATCATAATTTTTCCGGTTTATATTTTATGACTTCGTAAGAAGCCCAATTTCAGCGTTGCGCTACATCCCCCGTCACTGCAGCGTACTATAAGTACGCCTCGTTCCTTGGGACTTGCGTCGTTTGTTGTAGCGAAGCGGGAAACTTGGACTTCTTACTTTGTCATCAGCAATTTTGACCTTTTGCGAGATCAGTATATTTTCGTCTATAACGGGGAACTGAACGAAACAGCAGATAATAATTCGTCAAGGAAAAGCTTGACCAAATGACCTTGTTAGTGTCTGTCCAAAAATATGATATTTTGTTCGAGTTCAAGAAAAGCGGAGAAATCGGGCAAAATAGTAATTTATGGATGGGCACGAGTTAACCGACTTTTGTTTTATACATATCCCAAATCAAATCCATTTCATCCTGTGACATGGATTCAAGAGTTTTGCCGCTCTTTAAAACTGTCTTCTCCATATTCTTAAATCGATTTTCAAATTTTCTAATGGCGCGTTTTAAAGCTGTTTCAGGATGAAGTTTTAAAAATCTGGCAATATTTACCAGCGTAAAAAGCACATCGCCATATTCCATCTCAATTCTATCTTGTTTGTCTTCAGCGATTTCAGCCTTTAGCTCAGTCAATTCTTCATCCAGCTTCTTCATCACTCCTGAAACGCCTTCCCAGTCAAACCCAGACGTTGCAGCTCTTTCAGAAATTCTATAGGCACGCATTAGAGCGGGAAGTGTCACAGGCACAGAATCAAGAAAGGATGCCTCTTGATCGTTTTTCGCTTCTTTTACTTTAATTTTATGCCATTGTTCTTTCACTTCATCAGCGCTTTCAATTGCACCATCACCAAAAACATGCGGATGTCTCCGAACCATTTTTTCGACAATTTTAATAAAAATATCCTCAATATTAAAAAAACCCTTTTCGTCGAAAATATCTGCCAGAAAAAAAATATGGAACAGTACATCACCAAGTTCTTCACAAACATCACTGGGCTCTTTGACTTCAATAGCCTCTATCAATTCATACATTTCCTCAATAAGATAAACAGACATGGACTTAGGCGTCTGTTTTTTATCCCATGGGCACCCATTTTCACTTCTTAATGTCTCAATGAGCTTAACCAATGCATCAATATTTACTTGCTTATTTTTTTGTTTTGTTCTGTCCAACTTTTTTTAAGTTCCCAGATATTTGATTGAAATTCTTTTTTCATATCTTTTGAAATAACTTTCGCCATTTTTTCAGATATCATCGATACATGAGGCGCAAGGATTGAGTCCTTAATAATGGAACCGCCTCCGGGTAGAAACGAAGTAAACGCAATTAATAACACAGACGCAATCAGTATCGCTTTAATCATGCCGAATACTGCTCCAAAAAGCCGGTCAATCCAGCCTAAAAATACAATATTTAACAGGTACTTAATGAGAATCCCCACAATACTGATAATAATAAAAATAGAACAAAATATTATCAGAAAACTAACGATATTTAGATACCCTGTATTCGAAATCCAGCCGGACATCATTCTGGCAGCCTCTTGATAATATGTATAAGCCGCATAAAAACCGCTTAACACCCCGATAATTGATGCCAGTTCCTTAATTAGCCCCCTGAAGAGTCCTCTTACCAGACAGTATCCGAAAATAGCTGCAATAATAATATCAAATGTATTCATTATTCACCCCTGTTCCCATTGCCTACTCCGAACACGAACCTCTTGTATCCTATTAATATAATTTATATTTCAAGTGCTATCCATCTTGATAAGGTATTCATTTAACAGGAATATTTTTTTTGAGTCAAGGCATTTTTAAGATCTTTGGTTTAAGAGAAAATAATCGTTTGCATTCGATTTTGCCCCTGTGATATATGAAAAACAATAAACATCTCATGTATTTTGAAATGAAGGGAAAGCGTATTCAATTGCCAAATAATATTTCGCTGTTTAACTTTAAGAATATTTCAAAAGCTATTTGATACAATTTATAAATAAGATAACATGCCTTTAAGCACAGTGGTATAATATAAAATCATCATACAAAGCACCTATCCCAACAAATCTTCTATATAGGCCAAATACAAGAATACCCCCTATTTAATACCTGCAAGGAAGAAATATACTATTAAAAAACATGAATAGAGATTCTGATCATATTGAAGCAAAGCTCACATTTCCGGACATTGAACTTGTAAAACAGCTTTTCGGTGAACACAACAGCCACTTAAAAAAAATCGCTGATGAAACGGATGTCACGCTCCATGCAAGAGGAAACTCCCTAACAATTCAAGGTGATAAAATTGCCGTAAATCTTGCTAAAAACATTCTCAATCAGCTCTATGAATTGCTGAAAGATAATTATCCAATTTATTTAAATGATATCGATCATGCCATCCGAGCCTTGAGTGAAGATGATCGAATAAACCTGAAAGATTTTTTTCTTGATACCGTTTATATTACCTCAAAGAAACACTCCATTGTCCCTAAAGGCCGGATGCAAAAAGAATACATTGATGCCATGAGAAACCATGACATTGTCTTTGGAATTGGCCCGGCCGGCACCGGGAAAACCTATCTTGCTATGGCAATGGCCGTTGCAGCCCTTTCAAAAAATATCGTGAACCGAATCATTCTTACACGTCCGGCCGTAGAAGCAGGAGAGGCGCTGGGATTCTTACCCGGAGATCTCGCGGAAAAAGTAGATCCTTATTTAAGGCCTCTTTACGATGCGCTGCATGATATGATGAGATTCGAGAAGGTATCAAGCTTACTACACCAGGGAGTAATAGAAGTAGCACCGCTTGCCTTTATGCGTGGTAGAACCCTTAATGATTCTTTCATTATTTTAGATGAAGCCCAAAACACGACGACCGAACAAATGAAAATGTTCCTTACCCGCATTGGATTTAGTTCCAAGGCCGTTATTACGGGCGATATCACTCAGATAGACCTTCCTGCTGAAAAACCATCCGGACTTATTGAAACAAAAAATATTTTACAGGACATTGATGGAATAAAATTTGTCTTTTTCTCAAAAACAGACGTGGTCCGGCATAAACTGGTACAAAATATTATAAATGCGTATGAAAAATTAGAAGAGAAGAAACAAAATTCATCTAATTATCCAGAGGCAAATAACCGTTCTATTGATTATTGATCAAGGAACGAACACCGTTTTATAACGTATGAATATTCAAAAAATCAAAGAAACATTAATAAGGATGCACACATCGGCCAATTATATCTCGATAGGGATTCTTATCGGCCTTACAACCATATTTACGATTATTCTTTATCCCAGCCTTGTCATCAATATCAGGAATTATAGCCTGGGCGATGTGGCTCAAAGAGATATCAAAGCACCGTATGACTTCTTTATAGAGGACCAGGCGGCCACTGAAGCCAAACGAAGGCCATTTGTCGAAACTGTACCAACTGTCTATGATCATGACACGAAGCTGCTCATTCAATTAAATCAATCGGTGAAAGGAGCTTTTAAGGATCTTAGAGAAGTTCTTATCTCTGAAAAACTTCAAAGAACTTTAAGCGATACAAATGGGGCAAAGCTATCAGCAGATGACAGAATTTGGTTGGAGAAAAAGGAATTTCAAAAAATAATTGGCATCCAGGTTAGCAAAAAGGATTATGGCTTACTAATTAAGAAAGGCTTTCCTGAAGATATATCAAATGCCATCATCGGGATTCTTGGAGAAATACTAGCAAATGGTGTGGTCACGAATAAAGATATTCCGCTTAGAGAAGCCAACAGGGGCATTATTCTGCGAGATGTTGGCACAAAAGCTGAAAATGCTGTTCTTAGCCTGAAGCAATTTTACGATCTTGATCAAGCCAAAGCCATAATTCAAAACAGAAATCATCCTTTTCTTGAAAAACTGGACTCCACCTCAAGACGCCTGACCATGGCATTTGCGGAACGTCTCTTACAACCAAACATCACACTAAATAGGAGTGAAACAGAAGAGAGAAAGAAAAACGTCGCAAAAGAAATCGACCCCATTCTTTATAAGGTAAAGGCTGGAGAAATGATTCTGCGAGAAGGCGAAAGAGTGTCCGACCTTCAATTGCAGAAGTTGAAAACCTTACAGGCATATATGAAAAAAGAACGGCTTTTATCAAGCAGTACCGGTGTGGCCATGATGATTATATGCCTTCTATTTACGGGATATATTCTCCATTACAACTTTTCAAGTCGCGCTAATAAAAATAACAAAGATCTTATTTTTATCGCGAGCGTTTTAATTACTTTCTTTTTCTTCGGTAAAATATCTATCACGCTGGCTGATTTGCTAACCAAAAGCTCACCGTTGTCAATCACTGCGCCTTCGATGTATTTTGGTATCCCTATGGCATCGAGCGCGATGATCATTTGTCTTTTTTTAGGGCGCAGACTCGCCATTGTATTTGCTATAGTTTTCTCAATATGCACAGCGCTTATGTTTCAAAACAGATATGAAATGCTTGTGTACTTCCTGTTAACATGCATAATGGCCGTACACTGGACTCATAATTTTCGGGAACGAAAAGATTTTATTAAGGCAGGAATTAAACTGGGGCTGCTCAGTATTGTATTTGCCACCGCTGTTGGATTTTTAATGCCTGGTTTTTCTCTTATCAATATGATGTGGAGCTGGGTATTCGCACTTATTGGAGGAATTTGTGTAGGAATTTTGACGGCTGGGTTGGCGCCGCTTGTAGAGGTGGCCTTTGATTACACAACCGATATCAAGCTGCTTGAATTAGCAAATCTTGATCAGCCGATACTTAGAAAGCTAATGCTCGAAGCGCCAGGCACATATCACCATTCCGTCATTATCGGGACAATGGTCGAGGCAGCCGCTTCAGAAATCAGTGAAAATCCGCTTCTTGCTAAAGTATGCGGCTACTATCACGACATCGGCAAAACGAATAAACCCCTTTACTTTGTTGAAAACCAGAGGGATAGCAAAAACCGGCATGACAAGCTTGCCCCTTCCATGTCAAAGCATATCCTTATCTCTCATGTGAAAGAAGGCGTGGAAATAGCAAAAAAAAATAAGCTGGGTCAGGCGATCATTGACACCATTCAGCAGCATCACGGGACAAGTATCATCAGTTTCTTTTATGAAAAAGCAAAAAAACAACTCGAAGAAGATAAAATTAAGCGTGCAAAAAAGACTAAATCAAAACAGCTAAAAGTAGAAACCCCAATAAACATGGATGACTTTAGATATCCGGGTCCCAAACCCCAAAACAGGATTGCCGGCCTTGTTATGCTGGCGGATATCGTTGAAGCCGCCTCAAGAACCCTTGAAAATCCAACACATCCAAAGCTTCAAGGGGTTGTTCAAAACATGTTCAATAAGGTTTTTTCCGATGGTCAACTGGAAGATTGCGAATTAACCTTGAAAGATTTGAATAATATAGCTAAAAGTTTTATCATTATTCTAAGCGGCATATACCATCATCGTATTGAATACGCAGAACCCCCTACCGCCAACAACGGAAAGAATAAAAATGGAAGTTCAGATAAACAACCAGCAAAAAAAGCACAGGATATCCAAGAGAAAAATGCAGAAAACGGCGCAGGCCATCTTAAACGCCTTGGACTGTCCTGATGGCGAACTATCCATTTTACTGGTTGATGATCAGCAGATCGAAAAACTGAATAATAAATATCTCCATCGGAAGGGACCCACAAACGTTATTGCTTTTCCCATGCGAAACGGTAAGTTCTCAAATATAACTCCCCATCTTTTGGGAGACATTGTTTTATCCGCTGAAACCGCTCATAAAGAAAGCAAAGTAGCAGGTATCACCATAGATAAACGGTTAGACCAACTTTTGGTTCACGGTATTCTCCACCTGTTTGGCTATGACCATGAGGGGTCACAAAATGATTCCCTTCTCATGGAAATAAAAAGTAATGAGCTTTTAGACCTGATAGAGTAATTATAGATTAAAAATATCATCCGTTTCTTGCTTTCCGTATGAATTATTGCTATTTTTCTTCTTCAAAATAAATGCATATAAAGGCCTTGATTTTTAAATTAATTTTACACCCTGAATGAGGGCATAAATCAAACATTAATTCGTGGAGGTTCTCAAATGGCCGGACTAGCGGTGAATATAGATCACGTGGCAACCTTGAGGGAATCAAGAGAGTTTGTAAGTTACCCGGAACCAGTTGCTGCTGCGGTCCTCGCAGAGTTAGCTGGCGCCGATGGCATCGTGGTTCATTTGCGAGAAGACAGACGGCATATCCAGGAACGTGACGTCAGAGCCTTAAGACAGATCGTTCAAACCAAACTGATTCTTGAAATGGCTTCAACATCTGAGATGATAGGGATAGCGCTTGATATTAAACCTGATGTTGTAACGCTGGTTCCTGAAAACAGGGAAGAACTCACAACAGAAGGCGGGCTTGACCTTATGCTGCATAAGGAAACCGTTGCTGATACCATAAGCACACTACAGGGCAGCGGTATTCCCGTAAGTATTTTTATTGATCCAAATCCGGATCAGATAAAGATCGCCCATCAAATAAATGCGTCTATGGTTGAAATCCACACCGGGACATACTGCGATGCCTCAACAGCGAAACTGAAGGATCATATCCTTTCTAAAATATCTCAAGCGGCTAAATACGCTTACAAATTAAAACTTGGCGTAAACGCGGGGCACGGGCTGTGTTATCAAACCATAAACACTTTTAAAGGTTTAAGCGAAATCAGTGAGTTCAGTATCGGGCATAGTATCGTCTCAAGGGCTGTACTCGTCGGCATGGAAAGAGCAGTAAAAGAAATGTTCGCCCTTGTAAAGAGTTTATAGCTACCCTGTACGAGCGTGTATTGCTCCGATAGTTTTTGGCGCAAGCAGAGCTTAAGTAGTTAAAAATTGAGTTTCCAGTTCACAAATAAGATATTTTTTTGAAAAACAAGGCCGTACAAGGATTTGTGCCGAAACGTACACATAGTACTTCACAGAAGTCGAATATATATACCTGAAGACGTTTCCAATCCAGGAATGAACGATTTTTCGCAAGGTCAAGGAAATCAAGGAATTGCGCGGAGGCGTACTAAATTGTACGTCGCACAAGCAATTCCGATGATTGACACAGCTTGTCTCGCCGTAGCGCAAAGCGAAGGCGGAAGATTGCGGAAAAGCGCCATTTATAGATGGGGACTAAAGAGTGTCCGTCCAGAAATTAGATATTTTGCTCGAGTTCAAGGAAGGCGAAAATTTTAACCACAGGAATACATTTAGTATTTCGAGGATTAAAATTTGAATCTTGCGCAGCTTGCCTCGCCGTAGCCTTCGGCATAGGCGGGAAATCGGGCGAAATAGCAATTTATGGATGGACACTAAGAGGATACCATGTACCTAGTAACAGCCAGTGAAATGCGTGAAATGGATCAACAAACCATTGAGTCCTTTGGCCTGCCAGGAAGAATTCTTATGGAAAATGCCGGCCTGGGAGCGACACGTTTTTTTAAGAATCAATTTAAGAATCTGGCTCAAAAAAAAATCGCCGTACTGGCGGGTCGCGGAAATAACGGCGGAGACGGATTTGTAATAGGGCGTTATCTTTCACAAATGGGCGCTAAAGTAACTGTCTATCTGCTGGCGAACGCGTCGACTGTCAAAGGAGACGCTAAAGAAAATCTAAAACTCCTCGCTCCCTTAAATATCCCTGTTGTTGAAATCCCCGATAATAACTGTTTTGAAAACCATAATACAGCGATGCGTCATCATGATATCTACATCGATGCTATCTTCGGTACTGGTCTTAAATCAGAAGTACAGGGTATTTTTAAAACCGTTATTGAATGGTTAAATAATTCAGGCAAACCTGTTTTTTCGGTAGATATCCCATCAGGCCTTGATGCCGATACAGGTCAACCAAACGGTATATGTGTAAAAGCTCATACAACTGCTACATTCGCGTACCCTAAAATTGGTCATTTTCTTTCTCCCGGTGCAACCT
>JAFDFT010000064.1 GCA_019309685.1 Deltaproteobacteria bacterium | reverse complement strand
ATCATAGTATTCCTGTTATAAATAATTACTTGATGACTTCGTAATCCCGCAATGGCGGGACTGTGTTGCACGGTATCCTGAGTTCATCCGACCTACGATAAGTACACCTTATTTCTCAGGATTTGCGCGCCTTGAACTTGAACTTATCACTTTGTCATCACAATTCTAACTTTTTACGGGTTCATCATTAAATGACTTCTTGTAATTCTACAAATCGGTTTATGTCAAAAACAATATCAGATTTCGACAAAGAGGCTGATTGTTATCGGTGAATATCTCGATGACTAATTTCAATGAGTTTTCCTTGACTTTTAATCTGCTCAAATATGAATTGAGCAATCGTTACCGAGCGATGAATTCCGCCAGTGCATCCAATAGCAATGGTTAAATAAGCTTTGCGCTCTTTTTCATATAAAGGTATTAAATAGTCAAGAAAATTCAGGTATTTTTGAAGAAAAAATTGAGCATTTTCATTATCCAGAATGAACGTTTTTACCTTATCGTCCAGACCGTTAAGATCCTTTAATTTTTGAATAAAATAAGGGTTTGCAAGAAACCGAACATCCATAATATGGTCCGAATTATTGGGGATGCCGTATTTGAATCCAAAGGATAAAATGTCTATCCTCATTTGTGTGAGTTTTTTGCTTTTCTGTGCGATATCAAAGATAACGACTTTAAGTTCGTGAACATTATAATGTGATGTATCTATGATTTTATCCGCACTATCTCTGAGTGTTTTTAGTTGTTCGCGTTCAGCACGGATTCCTTCAATAAGGCTTTTCCCCTGAGAGAGTGGATGGTGCCTCCTCGTCTGACTGTATCGTTGTAGCAAAATATCATCCGCGGCCTCAAGGAAGATGACCTCAAAGTTATATTTCTTTTTTTTAATAGACTTAAAAATGGATGAATGTTTATGGAGAAAATCTTTTTCTCTAAGATCCATAACAAAGGCCAGACCGGTCATTTCAGTATCATTTTCGATCGGCAAATCAAGAAACTTTGGAAGAAGGGCAACAGGCATGTTGTCAACACAATAAAACCCAGCATCCTCGAACGCATCGATTGCTGTGCTTTTACCGGAGCCAGACAGACCGGTAATAATAATTATGCTCAAGTTTGTTCGATTCAATATCTAAAGCGTTTCTGGATTGCGTTAAGAAATGTTTCTATCGTGAATTTATAAGATTACGGCTGAATCAAAATTCTTCATCCACATTACGAATGATATCATATATTTCATCAGTATTTGATGCCTGTATAAGTTTTTCTCTAAACGAGTCGACTTTCAAAATCTTTGAAATCTGCGCGAGCAATTTTAGATGAAGCCCTGCCGAATTCTCAGGAGATATAAGCAGAAAAAATATATGGGTAGGCTGCCCATCCATTGATTCAAAATCAATCCCTTTTCGGCTAAGTCCAAAGCCAAGAATGAGTGAATCTATTCCCTTTAATTTGCCATGCGGAATGCCGATACCATTTCCGATACCGGTGCTTCCAAGCCGTTCTCTTTCCAGGAGAACCCGAACGATATCTTCATAGTTGATCGATGCAATGCTTGCTATGGGTGTTACCAGTTCTTCTATGATTCCTTTTTTATCTTGCGATTTTAAATCGTCAAGAATTGCTTCTTTTTTTAAATTATCTAAAATTTTCATCTCTTAAACCAGTTATTTCATCTTCATTTAGTAATAGTTGAGCCACTATTTTATTCGCTGGGCTGTATTAAACCATAATGCCCATCTTTGCGGCGGTACAAGACGTTTACCCTATCTGTTTTTGAATTGGTAAATACGAGGAAATTGACATTAATTAAATCTATTTGAAGGATAGCTTCCTCGGTATCCATGGGCTTATATTCAATATTTTTAATTTTAACTCTTTTATCGGATATATCATCCGGCACAGCCGAATTTCTTTCAAAAAAAGATTTGGATTTAAATTTCGCAGTGATTCTTCTCTTTCTTATTTTCTCTTTGTTTTTCTTAATTTGTTTTTCCAGCTTATCCATAACCACGTCAATGGCTGAGTACATGTCTTTTTTTACTTCTTTTCCATTTATATTCAGCTTGTCACCTGATATAGTAATTTCTACCTTGTGACGAAATTTTTGAACCGACAAAACAACACTCGCTTCAGCAGGGTTGTCAAGATATTTGTCAAATCGATCAAGCTTATCTTTTACATATGCTTTTAGATTATCAGAAGGATCGAGGTTCTTAAATGTTACAGAAGTTTGCATACTTCCTCCTATACTTGTTTTCGTTTATTTGATGATAACACCCCAAGCATTTCTCTGTATTTGGCGACTGTTCTTCGGGCGATATCGATATTTGATTCCTTAAGCATAACAGACAGTTTATCGTCGCTATAAGGTTTTTTAGGATCTTCACTTAATATTATCTGACGAATTTTATCCTGGACGCTTGCGGACGCTACCGCTGCTCCATGAATGCGTTTGATTGGGCTATTAAAAAAATATTTTAATTCAAAAATACCTTGAGGTGTGTGTGCGTATTTATTTGTTGTTACCCTGCTAATCGTTGATTCATGCATGTCGATATCTTGCGCTACATCCCTGAGCACCATGGGTTTTAGATATGAGATGCCATGTTCGAAAAAATCCCGCTGGAACCTTAGTATACTTTCCATTACTCTATATATTGTTTTTTGGCGCTGGTGAATACTTTTAATCAACCATGTTGCTGACCGCATCTTATCCTGGATATAATCTTTTGTGTTGTTAGGAAATTTATCATTGTCGGCTATGGATTTTCTATAAAATGAATTAATGCGAAGCTTTGGCATGCCGTCGTCATTTAGCGTTATCACGAAATCATTTTCATATTTATATACAAAAATATCCGGATAGATATATTGGGTTTCTTCTTCAGAAAATTGTCTTCCGGGTTTTGGTTCCAGGCCTTTAATAATATTAACAGCCGCGATAGTGTCATCAAAACTGATTTTAAGTGCTTTTGATATGGCTTTATAATTTTTGTTTTCAATGTGGGTGAGATGATTTTCTATGATTTCAATTACAATGGGACTATTAAGATCGAGATGTTTGAGCTGAGTGAGCAGGCATTCTTTAAGGTCTCGGGAACAGACCCCAACTGGATCAAATGTTTGCATTTGCTGTAAAAGATGTTCAACAGTCTCGCTTGATTCGCCGCTTACCCTTACGAGTTCTTCAGTGGGAATTTCCAGATATCCGTCATTGTTCAGGTTGCCAATAATAAGGCTGCCTATTTTTTGCTCAGCATCTGTGGGAGATGTCATCAACAGCTGCCAGAGCAGATGCTCGTTTAGGGACTCTTTACGGGCGGTAAAGGATTCATAATTTATTGCGTCCCTTCTTTCAGATTCGAAATTGATTTTACTTGGAGAATTGTATTCTTCCAGGTAATTGCTCCAATCAATGTCATCTTGGATTTTGTCGTCTATTGTTATTTCTTTTTCAGCTGAATTGTCAGAGGCATCGGGCTCAGTTTTGTCAACAGGCTGGTCACCCGGTGCAACTTCCAGAATTTCTTCAAGGGCCGGGTTTTCCTCCAACTCCTGATTAATCGTTTCCACGAGTTCCAATCTGGACATCTGCAACAGCTTAATTGCCATCTGGAGCTGAGGTGTCATTACCAGCTGTTGAGAAAGTTTGAGTTCTTGTCTTAATTCAAATGCCATTTTACAGTTTAAACTCGTCTCCCAAATATATTCTACGTGCGATATCACTGGAAGCTATCTTTTTAGGATTGCCAGCCTCAATAACTTTCCCCTCATTTAAAATGTATGCTTCATCACAAACACCCAGTGTATCTCTTACATTATGATCTGAAATAAGGACACCGATACCTCTTTTCTTTAAATGAGTTATGATATTTTTTATGTCCACAATGGCCAACGGATCGATGCCAGCAAAGGGCTCATCAAGGAGCATAAATGAAGGATTTGTCGCCAGGGATCGTGCTATTTCAAGACGGCGTTTTTCCCCGCCTGAAAGCAAAAGGGCTTTTTGAGTTGACAGATGCTTTATCCCAAGCTCATCAAGAAGCTCATCGGCCCGATAGGTCTGCTCTGACTTTGATAAAGTCAGTGTCTCAAGGATTGCCATAATATTTTCCTTCACCGTCAGCTTTCTGAATATCGAAGGCTCTTGAGGAAGATAGCCAATGCCCCGCCTGGCTCGTATATACATGGGATAATCAGTGATATTTTCACCGTCAAGAAATACTTGTCCTTTATCAGGCTTAATCATGCCGATTGTCATGTAAAATGTTGTGGTTTTACCAGCGCCGTTAGGTCCCAAAAGACCAAAAACGCTTTTGCTTGAGACATCCAGGCTCACTGAATCAACAACTTTTCGACCGCTATATATTTTTAGAAGATTTTTAAGTGAAAGTATCGCCATTTATCTGTCCAATCCTTTTTTAAATTCATTGCTGTTTAATATTTGAATCTTGCATGAAAACTGATGAGTATCTATATTGATGAGTGATAATAATAGTTTCAGCAATATTCTAACTACCCATATTATATAAAGGAGTATTAATTTCTTTTTTTCTCATCAATTTTCACCCGTTGGACAAACTGGAGACTTGCATATGCGGCGTTAATAAGGGTTCGCAATAGTTCACTATGGCTCCACCCTTAGATGCAGCTTGTTGAGCGCAAGCGAAATCCCGCTCGCGGGGCATATGAAAGCCTCCAATTCGTGCAAAATTAAGATGATAATGTTTTAAATAATTTAAACTTTTGTTTAAAGGGACATATCTCCAATAAATTCACCCCGCACCCCGCTAAATGTCAGGTTATTTGTGTTTAAATCAATAGACATCGATTTTGCCATCAGCGTTGATGAGCCGTCAAAAATTTTTACAGGGGCTCTGGAGAATATTTTACGCTTTTCATGATCGTAAAATAAGATTTCAGTATTGAGCTTATAATCATCGTTTTTAACAACCACATTACCAAGAATTTCGATGTCGTTTGACTCGGTGTTTAAAATACCCTTGTTAGCGGTAAGATATATTTTTTTATTCCCTTTTAAAAAATATATGGCTGACAGATCGTTAAAAATGGCCCGTTTTTTTTGAATAAGATACTGAACGGAACTGGCATCAAGGCTCCATTCTTTTTTACCATCGCGCGTGGTTTCCTGATGGACCGTGTCTATGGATATGGACGCGTCATTTTTAATTGAAGAAATAAACTCTTCAGGGCCGCTGAATGTATGGCGTTTTCCGATATAATACCCGATAATAAGAGACACGGTAACAATAATCACAGAAATTAAAATAATTCTTATTGTTTTTGAATTAATTTTAGCTGTTGCCTTCATTATGAAAACCTTTCCAATGTTTTTTCCCAAAGCCCTTTGGCTTTTAAAATCGCTTCGCAGGTTTCTCTCACAGCCCCTTCTCCACCTTTTGCTGAAGTAACCATGCCGGCATGTTCCCGTAAAAGAGTGTGCGCGTCGGCAACCGCAATAGAAAAACCGACCTTTTTCATGAGCTTCAGGTCAGGAAGATCATCTCCGATAAAGGCTGTTTGCTCTGCTGTTTTTTTTGTCCGTTTAAGAATATCTTTCAAGGCATCCGTTTTATCAGATACCGCTTCAAAAACAAGATCAATACCCAGGTTCCGGCATCTGTGCCTCAGGGCTTTTGAGCGCCTGCCTGTAATGATACCGACCTGTATCCCTGCATCAAGCAGCAGTCTTAACCCCAGCCCGTCTTTTGCGTTAAACATCTTTGTTTCCGAGGCATCATCATTGTAAATAATACCGCCGTCTGTGAGCACACCATCCACATCCAGAAGGAGTATCTCTACGTTTTTAAGCCCATTATGGATGTCTGTCACAATTTTTATCTTTCTTTCACATCCATATTTAAGATGTGAATTGTTTAATTTATCAAGTGTTTATAGATGCTTTTCTGATAGCTTTCAGCACAGATAACATTTCATTTAGCGTGTCGAGTTTTAATGAATTCGGACCGTCACAAAGCGCTTTGTCAGGGTCAGGATGAACTTCCATAAAAACACCATCAACTCCTGCGGCTACTGCTGCTTTAGCCAGGATGGGCGCGAATTCCCGCTGGCCGCCGGAACGTGTACCTGAACCGCCGGGGAGCTGTATACTATGGGTAACATCAAAGATAACGGGCCAGCCTGTATCTTGCATGATCTTTATCCCTCGAAAATCGACCACTAGATTATTGTAGCCGAACGTGGTCCCGCGTTCAGTGATTAAGACTTGTTCATTTCCTGTGGAAGTTACTTTTTCGATAATATTTAAAACATCCCATGGCGCCAGGAATTGACCCTTTTTTATATTTACCGGCTTTTTTGTTTTGGCAACTTCCAAAATAAAGTCCGTTTGCCTGCATAAAAAGGCAGGAACCTGAATAATATCCAGAACATCGGCGGCATTATCTATTTCGCTGATTCGGTGGACGTCAGATAAAACCAGGATATCAAGCTCTGTCTTTAACCGTTTAAGAATATCCAGGCCGTTTTCAATGCCCGGCCCTCTGAAAGACTTAATCGATGTTCGATTTGCCTTATCATAAGAGGCTTTGAATATTAGCGGTATATCTAATTCACAAGAGAGCTTTTTAAGAAATTGTGCGATCTTAAAGGATATTTCATAATCTTCAATGACACAGGGTCCTGATATTAAAACCAATGGGGCCCCATGCCCAATGCTAATATTTCCTATGTTTATGGTGTTTGCCATATTCGAGCTTTCGTAAAATGTTATTGCTGTCAAGCTGCAGGTAGCTGCAACCGTTTATTATTTAACAGTTGGTCATAATCATCTTTCAGGTTAGAAAACCTTTCAAGATCCCATTGAGCCACGCAACCATTTAAGACTTTTTATTATTAAAAATTATATATTTAG
This sequence comes from Deltaproteobacteria bacterium, assembly GCA_019309685.1. GTDB lineage: Bacteria > Desulfobacterota > Desulfobacteria > Desulfobacterales > JAABPS01 > JAABPS01. The sequence continues at coordinate 1,848 of JAFDFT010000064.1, read as the reverse complement.
CTTGGTTGTTTCTAAAAGTCAATAAACGAAAAACAAGCCTTGATTATCAGTATTTGAACTGCTAATATTTCCTTTTTTTAAAAGGATTCAAATGCCTTATAGCGTTTAAAAAGACGGTTCTGCAAGAAATTCAATCAAAGGTGTAAAAGGGCCCTGTATTAAAGCTTTTTGCGGTGCCGGATATGTGAAATGCCGTTGCGCACTATAGAAGGGAAAAATTTTATGGGAAAAACCAAGGTAAATAAAACGTATAAAGAGATTAACGAAAAAATTAAATCCGGCAAAGTGGTAGTAGTGACCGCGGAAGAGATCATTGATATTGTAAAAGATCAAGGCCCGGTGAACGCTGCAAAGCACGTTGATGTCGTTACCACGGGAACCTTTGCGCCCATGTGTTCATCCGGGGTGTTATTGAATTTTGGGCACTCCGCACCGACGATTAAAGCTTCAAAAGTCTGGATGAATAATGTCCCCGCGTATGCTGGTATTGCCGCTGTTGATTGCTATCTGGGTGCCACAGAACCCTGTGAGGATGACCCATTAAACAAGGTATATCCCGGAGAATTTAAATATGGCGGCGGGCATGTGATACAGGATTTGGTTGCAGGGAAAAGGGTCCATTTAAGGGCAACGGCATACGGGACCTCGTGCTACCCACGCAGAGAACTGGAGAAAGAAGTTTCTCTCCGTAATTTACCGCACGTGACTCTTTGTAATCCAAGGAATGGTTATCAAAATTATAATTGTGCGGTAAATTTATCCAAGAAAACTATTTACACATATATGGGAACGCTCAAGCCCAAGGCCGGAAATGCGAATTATTGTTCTGCCGGGCAATTAAGCCCGCTTTTTAACGATCCTTTTTACCAAACCATCGGTATCGGTACACGGATTTTCCTTGGCGGAGGGGAAGGATATGTTACCTGGTTTGGTACACAGCATAAGCCGGAAGTGAAACGAACAAAGAAAGGCATACCCGTGGTACCTGCCGGGACAATGTGGGTAATGGGGGATTTGAAGCAGATGAGCCCGGAATGGCTGGTCGGTGTAAGTATTCAGGGATATGGTTGCTCTCTTTCAGTAGGACTTGGCGTTCCGATTCCAATTCTCAATGAAGAGATCGTAAAAAATACGGCCGTTACCGATGAAGATATATTTACACAAATCATCGATTATGGGAATGATTACCCAACCGGTACTACAAAAAGTTACGGACAGGTAAGCTATGCGGAACTGAAAAGCGGGATGATAAAATTTAATGGAAAGGAAGTTCCAACGGTGCCTCTTTCAAGCGTTGTAAAGGCCCGGGATATTGCCAATAGCCTGAAAGAATGGATTTCAAAAGGAAAATTTTTTATTGGGGAACCGCAATTTACACTCCCAGGATAATCTTGTTTATTTTTGTTTTTCAGTAGAGATTCCAGCATGCTCCGATAATGCCTATTTTCTCTAGGCCATATCGATATTGTGAGTCAAAAGTGACCAAATATTTGGGTTTAAGGAACTCGATTGCGGTAAAATATAAGCTTATTTGTGAAAACCCCAAATATTGGGTCACTAAAATGTTCTCCGGAATAGAAATTGAGATATGGCCTTGTCAAAAAAAGGCATTATCTCCGTTAGGCAGCAAACCTAAATCATTTAACGTGGGCTTTCTAGACAACTAAATAGATAGATTATTATGCAAACGTGATGTATGTCAGAAACACTAAGGGCTTTTATCGCTATTGAACTTCCGGAAACAGCAGTAACCTTTGTTATCAGAATTCAGGAAACGCTAAAATCATATCGTTTTAAGGTAAAATGGGTTCAACCGGAAAACATGCATTTGACGCTTAAATTTCTCGG
>JAFDFT010000449.1 GCA_019309685.1 Deltaproteobacteria bacterium | reverse complement strand
AGTGAACCATGAATAGCACCGTAAATGATTTTATGAGGCGACTGATAATTGAGGCATTTTATTTGGCCTATGATTTAACTTTTTTACTACAAATGCAAGATCTTTGTCGGCTATATCTCTAAAGTTTGAAGAAACGTGGGGCCCAATAGTACAACAAACTCCTGAATATCAAATTTGGAAATATCTACCACTTTTTATTTGCCAAACATATTGTTTTCATAACGGGAAAACAGATTTCCCATTCTATGGCTGTGCAGGTGTAAGGCATAGTCTTTTTTTATCAGTTCCCGCCCCTTTTGTCCGAGTTGTCTTCGCAGGTCCTGATCCTGTATAAGGAGCTTCAGCCATTCTAACCACTCATGTTCATTCAGTGCTAAAAAACCATTTTTGTGGTTATGCACAACTTCACTGTTCATCCCTATCGGTGAGGCCACCACAGGCACTCCCACAGCCAAGTACTGTAAAAGCTTAAAAGCACATTTGCCGCGACTCCAAATATCATCTGACAGAGGCATAAGTCCTATATCAAAGCTGTGAAGGTCTTCGATCTCTTCCTCGTATCTCCAGGGCTTTTTGATTACACGCAAATGTTGGCAATCAAAAAAAGTGTCACATACGATTTTGAGTTGAACATTAATAAAGTTTCGACCAATTTCTTCCAGTACCCCTTTTAAATCCAGAAGATACGCCAGGGTACTCTTGCTCCCGATCCAGCCCAGAGTTACCACCTTTCCTTCATTTCGATAAATTTTGGCATGATAACGTTGCATGTCAATAGGGGTTGGTATAATACTAACCCGGCTGTGAGGGACCTTTTCCCGCAGGTATTGGTTACCGGCTATTACCCAATCGGCATTGTGCACAGTACGATTAAACCGCTGCCGTCTCTGCTGGGAATTCGGGTTTATATGTGAGTCCCTGTACATTATCGCGTCGTCAAAGTCATATATGAGGGATTTGCTGTAGCGGCGTAGAAACCAAAATTCAAGAGGGTTAAGTAATTTTTTTTGTAATACCACGAGAGCAAAATCGGACATCTTCCGGAAGGCAAAAAACCGTGTATGAAATCTTTGAGGAATCCTTAAAACCGTGCAATCATGTCCCATCTCTTGGAGATAAGGAATATATTGTAGGATACGGTAACGGCTACTGGGAGTCTCAAACTTTTTAATTAAAAAAGCAATTCGCATCGTTTAGTGACAAAAGGCGTTCCTCATATCTGTCTTTTCCAGAACGACTTGCAAAATTCGGGGTTAATCAAGTTTTCTTAAACATTTCCACTTCCATGCCCTCCCCCTTGCCAAACCAGGAACCAATACGCGTCAAGGGAGAAGCAACATAGCGCATCCACTTTCTTTTTTTCTTCTTTTCTCTCGCAAAAACTTGTTTTCGTTCCACGAGATTTTCCGGCAAAATTCGTCCCTGTCCCATCAGATATTGCAAACTCTTGCTGAAATAGCGCGGCTGGATAAACATGGAAATGCGGTTTACGCTTAACCCTGCCATCTCGGCTAACCGGCGTATGGTTTTTGGTGAAAACAGCACAAGATGACGAGGTGCGTCAAGGGGATACCAACAGTTACCAAAAAACAAGATACCAAGGCTTTCCACGTTGGGAGTGCTGACAAGAATTTTTCCGTCTGGTGTCAGAAACTCAGCCGCCCTCCTTAAGACACTAACTGGTTCGGGGACATGTTCGATAACCTGGCGAAGGGTGATAACATCAAACGAATTACCGTCATAATCAGCGGAAAAAACATCTCCATGATGGACCTTTAACCCTTGCTGTTGACATGTCTCAAAGGCTTTTTGGCTAAAATCTATGCCCCGAACATGCCAACCCAGTTGTTGATGTCGATACAGAAAATTTCCAGCACCACAGCCTATATCGAGTAAGCGATTTTTGCCAAAAGGAGAGAGTGCTCTTTTCATAACAAGATGGGAAAGTTGTGAAAATAGAAAGCGTATAAGAACCCCACCCTCAGGCTTGTCCACTGAGAAATGATATCGTATAGCGAGGCGGGTAATTGCTGATTTTATTTTCTTTTTAGGGGAAATGCTATAAGGACTATAGTTATCTGGATAGTATTTTTCCATATTATCTGGAATCGGATCCAGATAAACCAAGGAACAGGAACCACAACGCACATAGTTAAAATTCTCTTGCCGAGGGACCATTCGGTCATATGCTCGCACAAAGAACTCTTTTTCCGTATTTTTGCAAAGGGGGCAACTTTGGGACATAATCATTCTTTTTACTTCAAAACACCAATCATTGTAATCAATGTCGGAGGCATTACATATCTATATCCAGCGATCCATTTAAACAGACCCAATTTTGATATTAAGCGAAGCGCTTTTACTGTGACGCCACGTAAGTAATGACCTTTTACCCAGTAATTTTTGCAGCTAAAAGAAATTTTGCCAAGATCTTCATCTAATGGGTAAAAATCTTTAAAACGAGCCGTTGATACTAATCCTTTTTTAAGATCGAAATATAGTTTGGGAAATAGTTTTTTTATCCCCTCGTGGGTAAATCTCCAATAATCAGATGGATATCCATGGAACTTCCAGGAAAAGGGTACGGATATACAAAGCTTGCCATTAGTCTTGAGTAAACGGGTTAAATTTTCTGCCATCTTAAATGGCTGTTCGCAATGCTCCATAACGCTAAAGCAAAATATTGTTCCAAATCTTTCGCCATTGAGCTGCTTGTTAATTTCATTGAAATTATCTGTAAGATCCAATACCAAATCTACCCCGTCGCCTTCGCTCATATCAATTCCTATATATGTTTCTTTAGATGGAAATAAAGAGCGTACATTTTGAGTGCTGCCATAATTTTTAGAACCTATTTCTAAATACGGTCCGTCAAATTCCTCAATATGATTTTGGACATACCATAATTGGTTTTTGTCACCCATGATGCTGCCTCTTCATAAAAAGTTCGGGTTTCAATGTTCATAGAATATTACGTAAACATCATAAAAATGACCATCGATGTGATCAGAGTATATCTATAACGTCCTAAGTACCAACACAGCTAATACACCGA
>JAFDFT010000448.1 GCA_019309685.1 Deltaproteobacteria bacterium | reverse complement strand
GAAGCAACGTTATTATAACAGTCTAAATAACAATTTCCCTGTTTATCGAACAGCCAAATCCCTTCCCCTTTCACAATTTCGACAGGGGTTTTATAAAACAGATATGACCCGGCAAAATACTTTTCCCGGCGCTGTAATAGTTCGTTCGTACCAGTATGACTGTGCTTGCCTTCGGTATTCATGATACTCTCAGCCTGTACTAGATAATGCGTTATCTACGATATTTATAAAAACCACATTAAAATTCGCACCCCATCCTACATTGAAATAGAATTGAGCAAAATTCTTAGGAACATTGTCATTTCTTGAAAATCAAAATCTGAATTCTAATTTAGCTGTTCATTTTACCTGAGCAAAATGCTCTTTTACGGTAGCGTGTTCATTTTGGGAATACAACTTGCAGGGTTGTTATGTTTCTCTTTCAAACGAACACAGTTGCCGCACATCCTTGCTATAGAAGACTAAAAGGGTCACACATTTTCTTGGACCAGAATCTAAAAAAAAGACCCCCCGAGCCTACTCCGGCACAAATTCCTCTTCTCTGATTTCCTTCAATGATATGGCTTCGACCGAACATGTTACGGCACAAAGGCCGCATCCCATACATTTTTCTTCATCGATTTCCGCTATATCATCGACAGCGATCGCGTCGAAATAGCACCTGTCCAGGCATTCCTCGCATGCGGTGCACAGGTCTTCATCTACCACGGCCGTGAACCGGCTGGGTGCAGCGAAGTTGACCCCCGGTTTGCGTGGGCCGGGCCAGTTGATGCAGCAGTCCTCGCAGCAGTTACAGATAATGTGACCGAGTCCCCGTGAGTTGCCGACCGTGTGCACCAGTCCTTCTTCCTCACATTGCTTCAGCATCTCAATGGCTTCATCCTTGGACAGGGTTCGTCCAGATCCTCGTTCAAGGGCATAATCGGCCGCCTTATTTATCTGGATACAGACGTCAATGGACTTTCCGCAGTCACCTTCCACCACACGGCAGGTGCAGGGCGTCACGGCAAGATTCCGGGCTTCAGCGACAATCTGCTTTACATCTTCAAAAGGTGCGATCCGGGTATCCGGTTCAAGCGCTACATTAACCGGTATAACCCGAACAACGGAGTTGGGAAGCATCGCTTCTATTTTTGCATGATCTGCTTTAAATTCATTCTTGTGGTACTCCCGCCACAGATCGAAGAATTCCTCTTTGGCATCCGGTGCAAGGATGGTGGCATCGTGAAACTGAAGCAGATGCCTCACTCGGTAATATCGGGTCGCATCGGGCTTCTTGGACTTGAAAATCAAACCCTTCTTGAATAAGGAGTCGACCATGCCTTCAATTTCAGCTGCCGGCAAGCCGGTTTTTTCAGCAAGCTCTTCGATAGTAGCCGGCGGGGACGCAGCCATAACAAGGCCGACTTCCTTTTCATCCACCAGGGCTTCGATAATCTTAGGTACCATGACTGAATCGGCAGCACCGATCGCTTCTGCCAGTTGTTGAAATACGGTTGCTTCTGCCATAGATGTTTCTCCTTTTGCAAAATTAGATTTCTTGGAAGGAATGATCCGTTTCGTTCTTTAAGATTACGGGCAGTTCCGAGAACAGTTCCAATGCAATCACGTCCGATAACGGAAACTTATATATTCGATAATGCCTGATATGGATACGCGTGTCAAGCGCATCCTCAACATCCAGTATATGGATAAAATGTATCAACGATAAAATCCGCACCAAGGTTAGACAGACGCCGCAGCCAAAACAGTCGTTGTATTTCTTGACTTCAGTGTATCAATAAATTAGCAATGATTGTTTCTGCAATTTGAAGATAAGGAAATAAAATGGATTTTGAATTATCAAAAGAACATCTGTTGACACGAAGTGCAATCAGGGATTTTTGCAAAAAGGAGATCGCGCCCTTGATTGAGAAAGGTGAGGAGGAAGGCGGCCTGGCTGCATGAGCAGGGTCTGCCCTGCGCCAAGGAAGCCTCGTATGTAAAGCTGTTCAGCACCGAGGCAGCCCAGAAAATCGCCGATACCGGCATGCAGCTACATGGTGGAACCGGTTACATGATGGAAACTCCAATCCAAAGATTCTGGCGTGATGCCAGAGCATTTACCATCACCGAAGGAACATCTGAAATTCAGCACATGGTAATTGCAAAGGAATTAGGGCTTTGATGCTGTCCTTTTACAGCGGTCACATATGGTCTTGCCCAAGGCCTGATCCTGCTCTGGCCCATTTACTTTCCCTGGAAATTGGAATCACGTTTTTCCAAAAACGAGGTAACTCCCTCTATCATGTCCGCTGTACTGGTGGCGAGGCCCTGGAAAGCGGACTCAAATTCAAGCTGTGTTTGCAGGTCAGAGTCAAATGAACGATTGAGCAGCCGCTTTATCATTCCCACCGAGCGTGTCGGGGCTTTGGCAATCCGTTTCGCATATGCAAATGTTTCATCCATCAACGTGTCATTTGGGACAACCTTATTAATCATGCCGATTTTAAATGCTTCCTCGGCCAAAACCGGTTCCCCTGAAAAGAAAATTTCTTTCGCCCTGGCAAGACCCACCAGCCTCGGCAGAAAATATGTACCACCGCCGTCAGGGCACATACCGCGTTTTACAAAAATTTCTATGAATTTTGCATCCTGTGCCGCATAGATCATGTCACAACAAAGCGCAAGGTTGCATCCAAAACCGGCCGCGATTCCGTTTACGGCTGCGATGACAGGTTTTTCAATGGAGGCAATCGTAAAGGGAACTCTGCTGTAAATATGTGTGCTCAGCTTCATACCCATTGCAGTACCTGCATCAGGCCGGCCTCCACCGCCGGTAAGATCTGCTCCTGTGCAGAAGCCGCGGCCTGTGGCAGTTATTATTATTGCTCTTATACTGTCATCCTGTTCGTACTCGTTGAGACGAGTGATCAGCTCTTTTAACTGTTCTATCTTCACGGAATTGAGTTTTTCAGGTCGATTCAGCGTTATAACGGCAAGATCATCTTTTTCTTCAAAAATTGTATCCGACATTGTTTGTCTCCTTGTTAACGATAAACATTGGGAAAAATAATTTTTTAAAT
>JAFDFT010000447.1 GCA_019309685.1 Deltaproteobacteria bacterium | reverse complement strand
GACCTGATCAGGCTATCTAATTCCGCCTGGCCGATCATAAGATCTTTTCCTGTCGCAGATGCCTCACTTGGAATAATCACAAGGCCTGAAGTTCCATCTTTGCCTTTTAAGCGATCTCCACAAACCTTGGGAACAAATTTTCCTCTAAAATCAATCATACCTGAAAGAAAAAATTTGGCCGCAAGGTCAATGAGCCCGGATCCGCAGATACCCTTTGGCATATCATCTTCAATGGTATGAATTTTAAATTCATGTGTTTCCGGCTCAATGTCAATACTGTCGATCACGCCCGGACCGGCCATCATACCCATGGAGGTTACACCGCCTTCCAAAGCCGGTCCTGCTGCTCCGGCACAGCCGATTAGCCATTCTTTATTCCCAAGCACTACTTCGGCGTTGGTACCCACATCTACTAAGATTGCCGGATCTTGAGACATATGCATACCGGAATAAAGAATTCCGGCCACCACATCACCGCCAAAATAACTCCCGATATTGGGAAATATCAACACCCGGGCTCCGGGATTTACGTTGATACCAAGATCATGCGCCTTCACATTCCCGGGCCTGTTTACAATAGGGATATAGGGCTCTTTAATGATCCACCGGGGGTCCAGTCCCATAAAAAAATGGGTCATGCTTGTATTGCCCGCCACAGAAACAAGATAAATATCATGAGGATTGTATCCATTCTCATTGCAAAGACCGGATGTTTTTTGATTCAATTCATCAATGATAAGTTGATTCAGTTTTATTAAACCTGCATCCTTAGATGCAAAATGAACCCGAGCAAGAATATCCGGGCCAACTGGAATCTGCGGATTGTCAAAGGCTGATTCGGCAAGTACTTTTTTTGATCGAAGATCTACTATTCGAATAACCACCCGGGTCGTTCCCAGATCAACAGCAAGGCCAAGGACCGGCTTGGAGTCATCAGCAGAAGTAATACCTGTCAGTATCCACTTCTTTCGATCCTTAAACAAAACACATTGAACGTGATAATTAAAATCCCTGAGAATACCGGGAAGTACTTTCAAAACATGCAAATCTATATCAACTGCTTCAGCATCCAGTTGTTTTATTAATTCACCAATGACCCGGTCCGCGTCCGCCGTATTATCGCTAAGGGAGGGCAGCGCCAAACGAACATCTCTCGTCCAGCCTGTTGAATTAGTACGTATAGACATTTTTATGTGAACTCGAAACCTGGAATTTATTGATAAAAATAATGGGTTCAGAAAAAACTGAGGCGGGATTTATAAAGAAGTGAGATGAATTGTTATAAAATAAATGTCATGTCACATCCTACGCCAAAACAATCAAGATTCTTTCCCTTTACAGCCACATTTTGCCTGCACTCCTCCACGATCTCATCCATTTCACGGTCCGTTCTTTCCTGGTTCAGGTGAAACAGGCCAAACTTCTTAACGCCGGCTTCAAGGGCGAGCTCTAACACTTCCGTGTATTTGGAGTGCCCCCACTCGGTAAATCTTTCATACTCCTGGGGCGTATACTCCGCATCATGGATCAGCAAATCAGCATCTTTTGAAAACTCAAGATAATCCTTACGCTTCAGTCCGTCCGGATGCACAAAAGAAATATCATTATCCGTTAGGAAAACAAATACTTTTCCATTCTCAACAAATTTAAACCCGCTGCCGCCATTCGGGTGGCTCAGCTTAATAGGTGATATGGATACAGACCCGATATCAAATTGAGTCTTATGCGTGTCTTCATACAATATTTCTGCTTGCAGCTCTGAAAATTCAACGGGAAAGTGTGGAGGGGCCATCACTTGCGATACAATAGTATCCACGTGCTTGCTGTTATACAAACAGCGGTGCATATGCAATTTCGCCGTTTTCAGAAATAACGGCTTAAAATAAGGAAGGCCCATGACATGGTCCCAGTGAGCGTGCGTAAACAGGAAATGATAGGTGTCACGATTTTCTTTTACCAGTTTGTTCCCAAGCCTTCGGACACCCGTTCCAGCATCAACAATGATAATATCATCACTTTTTGTTCTGATCTCCAAACACGTAGTATCACCGCCATACTTTATGTAATCCGCACCTGATACTGGTATTGAACCTCTTGACCCCCAGCACTTGATATACATATTCAACCCTCGAAAAGGATAAGAGACATATGCAAAATCCCGCTTTTTGCCCAATTTCTGCGTCAAGTGGAACATCCGCCTTTGGCGGGCTTAAATTTAAATCCTTGAAATACTCAATGTATTCCTTTGGTTAAAATTAGCGCCTTCCTTGAACCTGGACCCCAGTTAAATATAAAAACACATTTAACAGGGCAGGCAAAAAACAACATCTTTCAAAAGTCCCTAAAATAAACTAACAAACTTTACCTAAAAAGGTATGCCAGATGCCATCATATTCCCATTTTTTGAGGATAGTGACTTGATAGCTGGAAAGTTTACTGGTTATATCTCTTACCTGGCTACGCAGCAACCCGGAAAGAATAAAAAACTTTCTCCCCAAAAATCCTTTTGAAGATAACAAACTCTTCATTACATCATAATGTATATTAGCTATCACAAGATCGGTGTCATTGTCCAGAAAATACTCTGCCGAGCCCCTTACAGCCAGGATTTTGTCCCCTGTACGATTCAATCGGATATTTTTCTCTGCTGTTTTCGCAGCCAAATAATTCAAATCTACAGCAAGGACTGATTTGCAGCCCATTTTGGCCGCGGCAATGGCCAACAAGCCGGTTCCGGTGCCGAGGTCAATGGCAGATTCTATCTTGCCATTAGAAAATGCCAGCTCAATCGCTTCAAGGCAATCGCGTGTGGTGGTATGTTTTCCAGATCCAAAAACCACTCCGGGATCAAGAATAATGTCGATCAATTCGTTACGGACTTCACTATTTTTATCGGATATTTTCCAGGGAGGGTGAATAAAAAAATGCCCTGCCTGAAATGGCTCAAGCGAATCGCCGAGCCACTCTTCGTATGACATCTGGTAGTGATCAAGCAGGGTTAATTCCGGTTGAATTTGCAGAAGCTTTTCCACCTCATCGCTTGAAGGGCTTGAAAAGAAAAGAAATGA
>JAFDFT010000446.1 GCA_019309685.1 Deltaproteobacteria bacterium | reverse complement strand
TAATGATGGCTTCAGCTTTATCTGAGTCTTTCATAAGTGCGGAGCCCGATCCTGTTTTAAGCACTTTTTTGACAGAGCAACCGAAATTGATATCTAAAATATCCGCGCCTGAAGATTGGACGATACCGGCTGCTTCGGCCATAACAGATGGATCAGAACCAAATATCTGTACAGTCAGCGGTTTTTCTTGCAGCGAACTTTCAAGCATTGATTTTGTCTTTGCGGATTTGTAGACAAGACCGTTTGCACTGATCATTTCTGAATAGACCAGGGCACAGCCTGCTTCTTTGGCAAGGAGTCTGAACGGCAGGTTGGTGATACCTGCTAAAGGCGCAAGCACTGTGGGGTTATCGAGTTTGACTTTTCCGATGTTCATCTAAGTTTTCCGGTGAGCAGGTTTTTTATGTGAGCTGGGATTGGCGTAACAGAAAAGACAATTATGGTAACATGGATGAAGCCGATAGGATCCTATGTCAATTGATACCATACACCCACAGCCATTTTTTATCCGCTGTCCCTTATCCGTTTGTAGCGAAATATCCCCTCCATATATTTCCATAAGAAGATCATTCGGGATGCACGCATTTTTTTTAATTGTGGTGGTTCCAGGCAACGCTTTTAAAAGTTCTTTTTCGCAGCAGGTAAACAGCTTCATTTTTTTTTCGATAAGCAACTTTTCCATTTTCTGCAACATTTTTATTTTTTCAATCATGGATGGTTCAATGAATGAAAAATCGGGGATAGCCGCAAGCCTTTTTGTGATTTTAGGATATGAGGCCATAAAACTCGTTATGCACATTTTAATTCCAAACCCGGCTGCCTTGCTATAAATTGTCTGAAAGTCATGCGCGTTATTCTCAATTCCCTTGTTTCCTCTTTTGTAAAAACAGATAGGATCGAAGCGCCAGTTGATACTTCGTGGGTCAAAATGATTGCTAAGATATTCAAGCTGGCCCAGACGTTCCCGCAAAGGAGGGACGCGGGGCTCCATGGCCGGGTTTTCTGAATTGATTGTAAAATTAAAAAAAAGGTTGAATCCTTTTGCTTTTAGTTTTTTATCAAAACCTCCTTTAATGAATGGGCCGAAATTTTTAGACCACAATACAATGGTATGAACTATATCCGGTGCAGCAGCGACTAATGAAACACGCTGATTATAAGGATTGGTTATTTCAAAAACACCTTTTTCAAGTTGTGCCATAAACCAGTCCATATAGAACGCAGGTATATCAGTTCTTCTGGACGCTGAGATAACAGTCTGTTTTAAGGTGTCCTTGGAAAGCATTGCGTTGATGTGTGTATCAAAAAGAATGTCACCCTGATTGAGCGTAAAAAAATGGTAAAAGTGTTTTAGGGCTCAGTTTCAGGGTCTTATTCATTTTTAGTGCCATGTTTATACATCTATTATAGGTGAAATAAGGATGTTGTCATTTTATTTTCATTTTGTTTGCCCTTCGGGAAAGCCGATAGCAGGCCATATCCTGTGTTGTCCAGGGTTCGCAGTAGCTAATTACGGTTTCACCCTGGATGCTTTGGAGCTGGTGTACCTTCGACTTTCGCTCAATCAGGGTGTTACTTTTTTTTGGCATCAGAAATGGATATAACTTTCGCGGTTTTTGTTTTACCTGGGGCGTTATCATTTTGCTCAGAATCAATTGTTTGTTCTTGTGTTTCAGGGCAAACAACTTTCTCTATTCTCATCTTTTTGCCTCCCATGGTAAATTCTTCCCCATTTATGTAAACATCTCTTAAAATCCAGGTAACGACTTGAGTCGGGATTTGAAGCATGAAGAGTTTTACATGAAACCACCCCCGCTTTGAATCCGGCTGGATATTTTCGATTCTGGCAAATACCAGGGGGTTGTCTTCAAGATGAATGAGTACAAGGTCATTTTCCTTTGTCATGTGCATCCTTTCATGGGATATTTTTTAGCTTCCCAATAGAAATATCATGCAGCGGAATAAGAATGTCCGCCATTTTCTTTATCTTTTGAGCGGAGTCATAGGCTTCTATCGCGTTTATATGCACCCCCGGAGTGATAGCCGGCCCTGTGGCAGGGAAGTTTTTGTCATTGCAGCAAAAGCCTGTAATCACAGCTTTTCCTTTTGCGGTGTTTATCATAACCGATTGACCGCCAACCGTATGCCCAGGCGTATAAATTACATCAATACCATCAAGAATATTCGCATCTCCATGGACTGTAATGATATTCATATCGTCTAAAATATCGGGATAATACCGATGGTCAATAGGATGGGGGTTTTTTAGAAATTCGAGTTCGGTTTTCTGAACATATACATCCGCATTCGTGCATTTATAATCATTTTCACAATGGTCGTTATGAAGATGCGTGTGGATGATAATATTAATATCTTCAGGTTTCAGATCATATACAGCAAGGGCATCTTCAAATTCAAGGATGTCAAATTCATATGTTTCTTTTACCCCTTCAGGAATCATGAATTCTTCCAGGCCAGTATCGATTAAAATATTTTTGTCTTCATCCTTAATGTAAAAAACATAAATAGGCAGAATAATTCTCTTTCCGTAGTCCTTAAGATAGGTCATTATTCCCTGATCTGTCTCATTTACCCCCACAACAAGGGGATGGATTGTGTATGTTTTCATAAAATCTCCATCATCGTTTTTTTAAGAGGTCATCAGTATTTGATAGTTAAAAAATAAAGCTCTTCTCCCAATTAGTTGGGAGAAGTGGTTCAGGAATTTTCCTTAGAATATCCTTGGGGTCTTCGGCAAGGGTTCAATTTTAAACAGTGAATGTCGAATGCTGAATATCGAACACCGAATGACGAAGTTTTCTTGTTTCTTTTACATACGGTGATAATAATCACACACTTCCTTCGACATTCGGCGTTCATTATTCGATATTTTATAATTAAGGTTTTTGTAATCGTCAAAAAATAGATTTCTAAACATTTAATTTTTTATAGGTTTTAAGCATTTCACTCGACCCCTTGAACCCTATTAGGATCATCAACTTTTTTTGAGATGATCCAAAAACAAAAAAATATTTATATATCCAAATTTGTAAAAAAAATATATATCGTAAATCAGC
>JAFDFT010000445.1 GCA_019309685.1 Deltaproteobacteria bacterium | reverse complement strand
TAAAAGTACGCCTCATTCTTAAGGATTTGGGTTGTTTGTTGCAGCGAAGCGGAAATCCCGCTATAAGCGGGGTTTTACTTTGCCATAACAATTTTTATTGGATCTTTCATATGCTAGCTTCTTAACAAACCTCCCATTTCGTATTGACATCACCTTATTTTGTATTATTTTAAGGAATTATTTTTACTATGGTGCCATCTGTATCTGCTGGCTTATAACAATTAATATGCAAACGCTCCTCACGCGTTTATCTTTTTAAATCTGGTAGTTAAATGACGAATAAGCGGGATTATTATGAAGTTTTGGGTGTGAATCGCGATGCATCGGATGATGAATTAAAGTCCGCTTATCGTCAACTCGCCTTAAAATATCATCCGGATCGGAATCCGGACAATAAAGAAGCAGAAGAAAATTTCAAGGAAGCTTCAGAGGCTTACGAAGTTCTTCGGGATTCCCAAAAACGTTCTGTTTATGATCAATTCGGACACCAAGGGCTTGAAGGCAGCGGGTTTCAAGGATTTGGCGGTTTTGAAGATATTTTTTCCAGTTTTGGTGATATTTTCGAAGATTTTTTCGGATTTGGCGGACAAAGGCGTTCAAGGTCCAGAGCACAGAGAGGATCAGACCTTCGATATGATATTGCGTTGAGCTTTATGGACGCTGCGTTTGGCACTGAGACAGAGATTGAAATTGAAAAAATGGAAAAGTGCCTGACATGCGAGGGGAATGGATGTGAACCCGGCACCAGTATGGAAACCTGCGGACATTGTCAGGGGTCGGGTCAGGTATCACGCAGTCAGGGGTTCTTTACGGTGAGGACAACATGCAATCACTGTCACGGAGCCGGTCAAACCATTCCAAATCCATGTTCAACGTGTAGAGGCAAAGGTCAGATTTTAGAAAGCAAAAAAGTATCCATAAAAATACCCGCTGGTGTTGATTCCGGTTCCAGACTCAGGCTTACCGGAGAGGGAGAAGCTGGTATGTACGGCGGCCCGCCGGGCGATCTGTATGTGTTTATCGATGTTAAACCTCATGAATTTTTCCAGCGCAATGAAACAGATGTTGTCTGTCAGGTACCCATTTCTTTTGTTCAGGCGGCGCTTGGCGATAAGATAATGATTCCCACACTCAACGGAGAGAAAAAACTGGCTATTCCTAAAGGTACACAGCCGGGGGACCTGTTTCGTTTCAATGGTGAGGGCATCCCTTCACTTCACAGTAAAAAAAGAGGAGATCAGATTATTCAGGTGTTGGTAAAAACACCAACCAGCCTTACTAAAAAACAGGAAGCACTTCTTAAGGAATTTGCTGATCTCGAAACAGAAAAATTTTCCAATAAGCTAAAGAGCCTGTTAAAGGGAGACGCAGCCAGCGCATCAAGATAGTGTGATTATATCAAATATTAATGATGAATTATCTTCCGGAGAATATTAAACAGTGTTTGAGTTAAAAGTAACAAGTCATTTTTCAGCGGCCCATCAGCTTAAAATGGTGGCAAAAAAATGTGAAAACCTGCATGGGCATAACTGGAAGGTTGAGGTGGATATCACTGGTGAAAAATTAAATCATGCAGGTGTATTAATTGATTTTGGCGAAATAAAAATGCATATTTCAAAGATCATGGAAAAACTGGATCATAAATTTTTAAATGACCTTGAATGTTTTCATGATGGGAATCCATCCTCAGAAAATATTGCCAAGTATATTTCAGAAGAACTTCAGGCGGCAATCAATGATTCTTCAGTTCAGGTTTCCAGGGTCACCGCGTGGGAGTCAGATGACGCGTGTGCTTCCTACATCACCTAGTTCCTCCCCATAAATTGCTATTTTGTCCGATTTCTGCGGCAGGTGGGACATCCGCCTTTGGCGGGCTCAAATTTTAATCCGCCACCGAACTTTGGCGGATTAATCCTCAAAATACTAAATGTATTCCTCCGGTTAATCCGCCTGAGGCGGATCGCTTTCCTTGAACTCGAACAAAATATCTAATTTATGGAAGGGAACTATCTATAATTAAGTAATAAAAGACTTTTGTGAACTTTTTTATCTTTTCGGGTTTTAAGCACTTTAATTGTACCAACAAATTGTTGATTTTAAACCATTGATAAGATATAAAAAAAGCCTCCGCCGATAATGGAAGAAGCCTATATAATGGGATTCAACGGAGGCTTTGAGCAAGGAAAACTGATAGCAGCACTCCCTGAACTCTGACGACTTATACCAGTCATAAAAATACAGGTCAATCGAAAAGCCTGAGCAACAGCATCGAAAAGGACGATAATATTTCGTGCGGATCTACAGCAACAATAATAAAATTAAATGTATATATTTTTGGTGGATACTATTTGTTATTATTTCTATCTATCCCCTTGACGCTTTCACAGCCTCTTTAACTGAAGAACCCCTTGAAGTTTTTACACTTGAGCAGACCATTAAAAGGGCGCTAACAGCTAATCTTGATTTGCGAAGATCCAAAGAAGCCGTAAAAGAAGCAACCGCTATTAGAAACAGGCAGGGCACGAACTTTCTTCCAACGCTCACAGCTACATATAGATATACACACCATAATGAAGAGATAGGCACCCCATCATTCACGACGCCGGATATTGACATCACGGGCCCGCCGGCATTTACAATTCCAGGAATGTCAATTCCAGGATATATAATACAGCCGCAGGATGAATATGCTTTTGTGTTTACAGTAACTCAACCCATATTCACCGGTTTTTCGATCATCAATGGGTATCGGCTTTCTGATATGGGGCTCGATTCCGCTAAGATCAACCAGAAGCTCACCCGTCTTCAGATCATATATAAGGCACAGGAAGCGTTTTTTTTACTTCTAAAAGCCCAGAAGATCCTTGATGTTGTGCAGGAAACCGTTTCACAGGTCTCTGCGCATACAGACGCAGCAGCCAGTTTTTACGAAGTGGGCCTGATCCCTTTAAACGATTTGCAAAGGTGGAGCTTGCCAATGCCCAGCAGGAGCTTGTTTCCGTGCAACATAATCTGGAACTGGCCAGATCCAATTATAATATCATACTTCACAGATCGATTAATTCACCTGTCAAAATTGTGGATGTGTTCAGTTATTCTCCTTTTGAAAATGATCTTGAGTATTGCCTTAAAGTGGCCAATAGAAAACGCCTTGAAGCTAAAATAGCAACCCTGCAGCTTAAAATGGCAAAAGCGGAAATGAGAATCGCCCAGAAGGATTACTTGCCCACTGTAACCTTACAATATAATTACTACCAACTTGGAACCGAGTGGGATGTTCGGGGGGATG
>JAFDFT010000444.1 GCA_019309685.1 Deltaproteobacteria bacterium | reverse complement strand
TGAATAGGTGAAGATATGATATTTTCTCTCTAAGCGTTTGGATTACTCGTTTACTTTATCGACGTTTATTTTATTAAATACAAACCCTGTATCAAAATTGTTTTCACTATCACCTTTTTTCTGCCATGCTACTTTTGCCTCGGCAGCAAAAACATTTGTGATGCCGGGCATGGAAAACGTCATATCAACAACATGATCGATCTCTAATTTTCTATTTGTTAAGACACGGATACCGCTAAGACTTACGTTTACTCCTTTTAGAATATGAATGCTTTTTGATTCAACAGTTCCTGATAGCTCGTAGCGTTCATATTTTCTTTTTTCTTGCGTCATCAAAGCCTCGCCTCAAATATAATGTAGAATCTTAGAATATTTTAAAAATATATACAAGCATTATTCAAAAAAAGTAATATATGAACAATATAGATTAAAAAGTTAAACAAAATTAAATGATAAATAAATTATTGACTACCGAATTATATAGTGATATCTCCATCAAAATTTTTAATTAACCTCCTCAATATGTATTTTTAATTCCAAACGAATAAAATAAGAATGGGTAAGGGAAGTCAATGGAATTCAAAAAGGATAGTATACTGCTCAATATTTCTGATGATAAAAAACAGGAATGGATATATGATAAATTACAAAAAAAGTATAAGCTGTTTATAGCAAACACGCATAATGAGGCAGAAAAAAAAATAATCGAAAAAACTGTTGGCCTTGTACTAATGGATATTGATTGCCAAAAGATTGACGGTCTTAAAATAATCAAATTGATCCGAGAAATTGGGCAAAGTACCGAAATACTCCTTATGGGTAGCACAAAATCCATAAAAAATGCAGTTAAAGTTATAAAAATACGCGCCAGAGACTGCATCGAAAAACCTTACGAAATTGATCAACTTGAAAAAAAGATCAATCGGATATTTCAAGATAGAGGTGTTAAAAGTGATATTCATAAAATAAGTAAAGAGTTTGGGAAATATTATATTTTTGAAAATATGGTGGGAAATGATAAAAAGATAAGAAAAGTTTATGAGTTAATACAAAAGTATTCTGAAACCGATGGAACCGTTCTCATACAAGGGGAGAGTGGTACCGGGAAGGAACTCGCCGCTAAAGCAATTCACAAGCGGAGTTTTAGAAAAACAGGTCCCTTTGTAGTGATAAACTGTGCAGCATTGCCAGGTGACTTGATGACAAGAGAACTCTTCGGACACATAAAAGGTGCTTTTACTGGGGCTGATGTTTCCAGACCCGGAAAAATTGAAACCGCGGACACTGGAACCGTATTTTTTGATGATATCGATTCGCTTGATATTCATATGCAAGCGAAAATACTTCGTTTAATTCAGGAAAAAGAATTTGAAAGACTTGGAAGTACAAAAGTCAATCATGTGGACGTAAGATTTATCGCTGCCACGAATAAAGATTTAATGGAAATGGTTAAATGTGGCACATTTCGAGAGGATTTATATTATCGTTTTAATGTGCTTCCTCTTAATATTCCCGCTTTAAGAGAAAGAAAGAAAGATATATGCATGTTGTTGAAGTATTTTTTAAGAATATATTCTAAAACAACGGGAAAGCCGGTAAAGAAGTTCTCAGAAAATGCTGTGAAAACTATGAGCGAGTATGAGTGGCCGGGTAATGTGAGAGAATTAAAAAATTTAGTGGAACGGCTGCTCGCCATTACAAAAGGCTATGTGATAGAACTTCAGGATGTGTCGTCATCTGTAACCAGGAAAAAGAAATGCGCAGAAGGCACTCTAAAAGAAATGCTTTGGAAGTTTGAAGAAGAATGCATTTTAAGTACGTTAGAAGGGGCAGGTTGGAACCGGAAGAAAGCTGCGCGAAAACTCGGTATTCATAGAAATACACTTTTGAATAAAATAAATGCATTCAGGCTTAAGATATCTGATAAAAATAAATAGTTAATAAAATAAGCTATTTATCTTTGAAATGATGTTGAAAAAATAAGGTTATGAAATAATTGCAAGTTTCAGTTGACATTGTTAAATAAACAATGATATCAAATATATACTTTTGATAAAGCCAAATTCCGAGTGATCGGGAGACGGAAAGCCACGGGTCTTAAATAAGATAGCCGGGTTGCCTAAAACGGGTTGCCCGGCTTTTTATTTGGGCTTCCTTAAAAAATAACCATGATAAAGCCAAATTCCGAGTGATCGGGAGACGGAAAGCCACGGGTCTTAAACAAGATAGCCGGGTTGCCTTTGGAGGTAATCCGGTTTTTATTTTAGCCCGATTCCTCAACCAGATTTCATAGGTAAAAGGTGATTATCATGAAAAAAGCGGCTTTGATTACAATTATATGCTTAATGCTACTTGTGATTATTACTGCTGGTACGAACGCTGCCCAACAGACAATTAGAGTAAATAAAGTGTGTCAATCATTGCCCGGCCTGACAATGACTCAGGTGACAATAACGGATGATAAAACCCTTGTTGATTTTGAATGGAAAAATACTGAAGAGGATTGCGCAATCAGTATTTATGCTCCGGACAATGAATCAGCCTTTGTCATAAAAGATAAACGCTCCGCAAGAACATATAGGCTGCAGAACGCGGAAGGCATCGATTACTATCCCAACAAAGTAAGGATAAAAGAGGGCGAGGTGAAAACATTCACGCTGGTTTTTGATAAAATGCCTTATCAATATTTAAGAATGATTGGAAATGCGGCGGAACTAATTGTATCCGCAGATTACAAATAATTAATTATTAATATTAAAATATAAAAAGATCGCTTGTGTTTTGAGCGATCTTTTTTTTGTTTATATAACTGAAAATATAAAAATAAAACGACATCTATATTTATTCCTGAAGACAACTTTGCATTTAAGAAGATACATCTACTTTAGAAGCTAAAATAATAATTGCTTCTAAGTCATACAAAGAGTAATACCTCAAATGAGCGTAAATAAAATGAAAAACTTTTACTAATTATATGGGAATTAAGGGTATAACTCGGTTTATTCATGTTTTTATATATCTTCTATAGATGAGGTATAAATATCATTTATATTTTCATTTTATTTACCCTACGGGAAAGCC
>JAFDFT010000443.1 GCA_019309685.1 Deltaproteobacteria bacterium | reverse complement strand
CCCGTAAACACAACTCCCCGCTTGCATTCAGCTATCATGGATCGCAGTTTATCGGTTCCTTCTTTATCACTCATAGCTCCCCCTAGTTTCCACCCAAAAATTTCCCTTTTCCGTCCCGATGTGGCGGGACGAAAAATTATTCATTTCTGTATTGGAAACTCATTTAGGCTCCTATCTTTCGAAATTAAACGAAAGGATGGGCTCTAGTTAATTTTTGCTAAATGGCGCCTGGACAAAAAAATCTTCCAAAATTTTGTTAAACCCGTAAGCCAAAATTTTGTTAAACCCGTAAGCAAGTTCGGTATTTTTTATCTCATCTTCACTAAACCATTTAAGACTTTGTCCTTCAGTAAGTGTTATTTTGTTTATATCAATATCTTCTTTCTTCCAAAAGGTATATTCCACCCTGTCATCAAACTCCTCCACCGAAAATGTCTGAAACCCATTGAGCTCCATCCCCAACTCCTCTTTCATCTCTCTGACAATACACTTTGCAGGAATTTCATTATCCTCAACATGTCCGCCCGGTACATCCCACATATTAGGGAAAGGGATGTCCGGCTTGTCATCTCTTAAAAAAAGCAGCACCTGCTTTTTATCATTTACGAATATAATGCTGGAGCCTTTTCGCTTCATACGCACACTTATTTTACCAGCTTTAATGGCTTCATAAAACTCTATATGCCCTATGACAGCCCCACCTGTCATTGTGAGCGAAACGAAGTGATCCCGTTTAATTTATGAGATTGCTTCGCTTCGCTCGTAATGACTACTAAACATGCTTTACCTTCTTCTAATCATGCTTTGATGATCAAATACGTAAGATACCCCAGGTAACAGAATAATAAAATAAACCCATCCTTTCGTGTCACCGTAAGCGTCCTTCGCATCATGAGCCACGGCAGGAAGCTGGTTGTCATCATTACCAGGTAATCGATCCACAGACCGCTTTCAACAAAACCGCCTGGAATTGGAATCGGCCGCACAAGAGAGGCCGCGCCCAGTACGCTCATAATATTAAACACATTACTACCCACCAGGTTCCCGATACTGATGTCCATCTCTTTTCTTATGGCAGCCACTACCGATGTAGCAAGTTCAGGCAAGGAGGTCCCGAAAGCCACAATTGTCAATCCGATAAATTTTTCATCCACACCGATGATGGTCATAATTTTTACTGCCGATTCTACAACAACCTCGGCCCCAACTACCACTCCGATAATCCCGATAACTACAAATACTATCTGTTTTTGCCTGGATGGAATATATCCTATCTCTTCAAGCTCCGATTGAATTTCCTGGATTTCTTCGTTTTTTCCTTCCCGGGATTCCTTCATTGCAGTAGAATAATTAAAATATGTATAAAGAATTATTCCAATAAAAAGAGTCGCCCCTTCAATCCTGCCGAGGGTTGAGTTTAAAGAAAGAAAAAATAGATATACGGATATGCCGAGCATAATGGGAATGTCCCTCTTGACCACCGAGCGATGACTCGTAATCGGCTGAAATATAGCTGCCAGTCCAAGCACAAGGGCGATATTGCAGATATTACTTCCCACCACATTCCCCACGGCAATCATGCTTTTACCCTTAATCGAAGATACCAGGCTCACCACAAGCTCAGGCGCGGATGTACCGAACGCAACCACTGTCAAACCAATCACAATCGGCGTGATACCAAGACTGCGGGCAAGGCTCGACGATCCTTTGACCAGCCACTCCGCTCCGTAGTAAAGGAACACAAATCCGATAAGACACAAGAACAGGTATAACAACATAATTGGCATCTCCTCTTAAATCATAATAAAGCTAAGCATAAAAATATATCTTCTATTGGTTAAACGGAATTTTTCATTGCGGCATTTATGTTGATCTGCATCATAAGAAAGAGATAATACTGTGTCAAGGCATATCCATGAATAGTAAAATACGGTTAATCTTCCAGGTTGATTCCCACGATAAAGAGTTTGACAATATTTACATTTATTGGCTAAAAGTTTTAAAGAAACGACTGCTTCCAAAATCCAATGTTCTCGAAGAAAGGAGGTGACGGTACTCAGGTAAATATCTAAGAATCCTGCCAACAACCTGCTTGTTCTTCTACTTGAATCCATTTGGCCTTCTCAACAGGTTGAAAGCATCGATTCTTCTTCTGCAGCAAATGTATTAAAATACTTTATCATTGTATTTGACTCAACCAAAAAGAACGGTAATATGGTTCATGACACTGGGTTTACCGAAAATTTCAAGTGTCAGAATGATTCAGCGCAACTATCGCTTCTGCCAACGTCACCTGTCTATGGTATATCTGCTACCATTGCCGACGGCAGCGCGATCAGACAAAAAGAAGCCGATAAAATTTTCGAAGAATAGCCGAACACACAAGATGTTAAATAAAAATGAATATAGCTTTGTTTACCAACACGCCTACCTGCCGGAACACCTTCCTGAACATGGTGAAGCCATTTCAGGGACGAAATCGTATCTTCTTGACAATTATCTTTGCTATTTTTGTAAAAAACATCTCATTTTTATTGGGTATCCCTTAGGCATCGGAACAGGCGATACGTCCCTTGTCTTTCAGAGTGCCTGCGAAAGGTTTAATCCCTCTACTATAGCGATCATTGCCCCTGAACGCTGGCATGAAGAAAAACCGGTTGATTGGCAGCCGGACGACTATTATTACAAGCTGGATCTGCCTTTGGAAAAACCAGATCCGGAAGCATCATACATGATTCGAAGAGCGCGAAAAGAGCTTCAGGTAAATGAAGGGAAATTTAAAAAAGAACACAAAAAGATTATCAAGGAGTTCATCGCCCAGCATAGATTTTCAAAAGAACAAATACACGTATTTAAGAAAATTCCACGATATTTAAAAAATTCATTAACAGCAAGAATAATTGAAGCAAAATATGGTGGTGAAATTGCAGCGTTTTCCATTGTTGACCTTGGCTCATCCGATTATGCCTTTTACCTGTTTAACTTCAGATCAAAGGCCATAAATATACCCGGTGCTTCTGATCTTTTATTTTGGGAAATGCTGCTTCTGGCTCAATCCGGAGGCAAGAAAGCCGTTAATCTTGGATTGGGAATCAACGATGGTATCCGCCGGTTTAAGGAAAAGTGGGGAGGCAGGCCTTTTCTCCCTTATACAACAGATATGATGAACGCCAAACCCTTTGATCTCGGTGACCTGGCAAAAAAGCTTTAATCTTTACTCTTCACTTGACACGATCAACGAATATGACTCCCATCAAAAAACACCGTTTAATAATTTCAGTATTTCAGCATTAACGATTTCAGAACGTTCCAGCGCAAGATTTGGTTTCAGATTACACGATAACGTTCACAGGTC
>JAFDFT010000442.1 GCA_019309685.1 Deltaproteobacteria bacterium | reverse complement strand
CCCTTCGAGATTAAATCTGGATCATGATTTTCCACTTTCCCATTCTTTAATCGATCCTTTTACAACGATCCTTTCGCTTATTGTCATTATTGGTGTCATTGGGGTTGCCGTTTATGTTGCTAAAAAGGAACGGCTATTATCGTTTTGTATCCTCTGGTATTTTGGTAATCTTGTCATCGAGTCCTCTATCATTCCTCTGGCAATCATATTCGAACACCGTACCTACCTGCCCTCCATGTTTATAAGCCTGATCATTGTCATGCTGCTTAATCGGTATGTGAAAATTAGATGGCTTAAAATTGCCATACCATGTGCCATAATTGTTGTCTTTTCTGTATGGACATATCAACGAAACAATACATGGGCGGACAAGATCATCTTTTGGACCGATAGCGCAGCAAAATCGCCAGGCAAGGCTCGTCCGCATTATAATTTGGGCATGGCACTCGCAGAACAGGAAAGAATGGATGAAGCCATCAATCATTTTTCTACAGCCTTGAAGTTGAAACCAACCTTTTCCAAGGTTCACAACAGTCTTGGCTCAGTCTTCATGAATCTTGGCAGAACTGATGAGGCGATTCAACATTTCTCTGAAGTCCTAAAATTAGACTCTCAAAACACGCTCGCATACTACAATCTTGGTGTCGCTTTTGCAATCCAGGGTAAAATATCTGAAGCTGTAAACTATTATTCAAATGCAATTCGTATTGATCCCGGATATACAGACGCTTTAATGAATCTTGGCAATATTATGGCCAATCAAGGATTTATGAATGAAGCCATCAAGTATTACAATAATGCACTTGAAATTGAACCGTATAATGAAAACATCCACTACAACCTGGGAATTATTCTGATCAATAATGGAAAGTTAGAAGAATCAATTCAGCACTTTCGGGAAACAATACTTATAAAACCAGACTTTGCTGATGCAGAAAAAAACCTTGATCAGGCACTAAAGATCCAAAAAGCCATCAAAGAATCTATCCCCCAAATCTTAGATATGTTAAAGGATGATCCTAAAAACCCAACCTTATATTTTCAATTAGGTGGCCTCTATGTAACTTCAGGGAATCACAATGAAGCAATAGAACAATATCAAAAAGCGCTTCACATTCAACCAGACTTTCCCGAGGCACTGCATCGCCTGGCCGTATTATACGCAAACAGAAATGAATATGATAAGTCAGCTTCCATGTTTAAAAAACTAGTCGCGCTGAATCCTGAAAATGCCGGCACCTATTATAATGTCGCGTGTATGTACGCACAACAACATAAAATAGAAGAATCGATATACTGGCTTAAAAAAGCCATCAATAAAGGGTATGACAAATGGGACTTAATCAAGACAGATAAAGACCTGAAAAATATCAGGGAATCATCCCAATACAATAAACTTCTAAATGGGCATTAAAATACCCATAAATCCATAATCTGGTTAAAACGGCTACTCAAAACACATCCCAATTGCAGACAGAACAATTAAAACAAAACCCCATGTACCTGTATTTGGTGGTACTAACCATTGCTTCTACCGTTGGACTACAAACATGGACCACTCTCTTTAATAATTTTGCAGTGGATATCGCCGGCCTGGATGGGGATCGTGTAGGGCTTATTCAATCTGTTCGTGAGATTCCAGGTTTTTTAGCATTGCTTGCCATCTTTATTATCCGAATCCTCAAAGAACACCGACTTTCGGCGCTGTCCATAATAATCTTAGGCGGAGGCATAGCCGTTACGGGTCTGTTCCCTTCATTTATTGGACTAATCTTTACAACATTATTGATGAGCTTTGGTTTTCATTATTTCGAAACCACCAACATGTCTTTAACCCTCCAATATTTTAAAGAAAGTGAATCTCCATGGGTATTTGGCAAACTGAGAAGTCTTGCAGCAGCGTCAAGCATCGTTGTCGGGCTGTTTATTTTCCTTACATCATCTTTCCTTAACTTTTCGCAACTTTATCTTATTGTTGGAGTATCGATTATGGCCGCAGCTGTTTGGGGCTTTACCCAGAATCCAGCCAGCGGTGACATCATCCCCCAGCGGAAAAAGATGATATTAAGAAGCAAATACTGGCTTTATTATTTTCTTACATTTATGGCCGGTGCCCGTCGGCAATTATTTATCGCATTTTCAGTTTTATTGATGGTTCAAAAATTCAAATATTCGGTACAAGAAGTCACAATTTTATTTGTAATCAATAATACGATTAATTATTTTCTAAGCCCAATAATTGGTAAAGCTATCATTCGATTTGGTGAGCGTAAGGTTTTATCAATTGAATACTTCAGTTTAATTTTTATTTTTGTCGGATATGCATTAACCGGCTCTAAACTGACAGTCGCAGTATTATACATCCTTGATCATATATTCTTTAATTTTGCCATCGCTATCCGAACATATTTTCAAAAAGTGGGGGACCCAAAAGATATCGCCCCAACCATGGCAGTAGGATTCACCATCAATCATATTGCCGCTGTTTTCTTGCCTGCCATTGGCGGCCTGCTATGGATAGTAGATTATCGGATCCCATTCATCGGCGGTTCCGTCATGGCGTTGGTATCGCTCTTAGCCGTTCAAAAAATTAAAATTAAAAAACAAAAGTACATGTGATATGCATCGCAAATTAAAGGTAGTCCGCAATCTCACAAAAAAAAACGAACGACTGTAGTCTATTTCCAATAAAAAAGAGATTACGCAATGAAACGTAACCCCTTGTTTTTAATGGTAGGCACGATGAGATTTGAACTCATGACTTCTACCGTGTCAAGGTAGCGCTCTCCCCCTGAGCTACGCGCCTGAAATTATTACCCCAGTTACTTGGCTTTTTATATACCATTTTTTAAGAATGTCAATTAAATCTTCATGGACTAAAATCTGCTGAACAACAAGAAATATCCGGCTATTTCAAGCAAAAATTTGCGTTCCGGAAATTGAAGCAGCAAAATTCGTTTGATCGTCAATGCAGCATCAAGTTCCTTAAAGCCCAAATATTGAGTCGCATGCGACAAACAATTTCGATATGGCCTTGAGAATATTGGCATTATCTGGACGAGCTTTGCAAAACTCTCAAGCTTCTA
>JAFDFT010000441.1 GCA_019309685.1 Deltaproteobacteria bacterium | reverse complement strand
AGATGAGTGGGTATTAAACGGCGAAAAAATATTCGTCACGTGCGCTGATCGATGTGAGGCCGTCGTCGTCTGGGCCAGCATTGATTTGAGCGCCGGTAAGGCCAGCATCAGATCATTTGTAGTGGAAAAAGGAACGCCCGGCTTTAAACTGGAACATTTAGAAAAAAAGCTCGGTATCAGAGCCTCAGATACCGGGTCATTTGTATTGAAGGATTGTCGGATTCCCAAGGGAAATCTTTTGGGAAGTCCAGAAATAAAAAAGAAAAAAGGGTTTTCCGATGCAATGCAAACATTTGACAGCTCGAGGCCTGCTGTAGCAGCAATGGCTTTAGGTGTCACACGAGCTGCTCTTGAATTTACCAGGCAAAAAATAGAGGAGCAAGGCATCAAACTTGACTATAATAAAAGCCCAAATAATTTGAGCTCATATGAGAAAGACTATTATCTCATGGAAGCCAATTTGGAAGCCATGAGGCTTCTTACTTGGAGGGCAGCGTGGATGGCCGACAATGGAGAGCGGAACAGCCTCCAGGCGTCGATGTCCAAGGCAAAAGCCGGAAAGACCGGGACTCAAATTGTACAGAAATGCTGTGAGTTATGCGGTCCGATGGGACTTTCTCAGAAGTATCTACTGGAAAAGTGGGTCAGAGATATTAAAATCACGGATATTTTCGAAGGAACCGGACAAATACAGCACCTTATCGTCGCTCGTCAGTTAATGAACCTGACCAGTAAAGAGTTGAAATAGTATCAAGACTATATCCTGTGATGATCGCTGTGCTGAAAGCCGCTGACGTCTTAAAAAATGTCCAGACACCCCTTGGTCATAGGGTCAATTATACGAAAAGATGAAAGCAGTTAAGCGGGTGGAACTTTCCCTCGGTGTAATCGATCCTTTAGATGTATGCTGGGAATTTTCTATGTCCATCTCCAAGAAGCTGGCATAGAAGAAGTGGCTTACGATTTAATGGCCTTTGTAATCAAGAAGGCAGACGCGGAAGATTTTTTCAAATGAGATAAAAAGTGGCAATTGAATTTGCATTGGCATTTCCTCTTATACCCCATATGAATGGAGGAAATGTCAAGCAAATAATGGCTTATAAACTATATAATTTCAACTAGTTATTAATTTAGCAGGAAACATTTGTAATGATGAAGGGAGATAAAAGATGAAACGCGTAATTCTGATAATGACATGTCTGGTTTTTGGTATTCTTTCAAACACATGGGCCGATTCCGGCGACACCATTCTCGGTGAATGGTACACAGAAGGCAATAAGTCTGCGGTGAAAATCTACAAAAGTGACAGCCTTTACTATGGAAAGATCATATGGCTGAAAGAGCCTAAAAACAAAGAAGGTAAAGATAAAGTGGATACGAAAAATCCCGATGAATCCCTGCGGACCCGGAAAATCATTGGGCTTAACCTGGTCTGGGGATTTCAATACAAGAACAGAAACAAATGGGCCAATGGTAAGATATATGATCCAAGAAGCGGCAAAACCTATTCCTGTGAAATGAAACTGGAGGGAGACAAGTTGAATGTAAGAGGGTATCTGGGCTTTTCGTTTCTGGGAAAGACAACGGTGTGGACAAAAAAGGATTAAGAAAATCAGTAAAAAAATAAGGAGTAATTATGAACTTACAGAAATCTTTTGTCTCTCATTTTATCGCCTTGGGATAGATATCCAGGATGTTGCTGATCAGAATAATTATTTTCAATAGAAATAGTAGTCTTTATTAAGTGTAGCAAACCTAGTGAATTACTAATTTTTAGAAAAAAAAGAGAGCAAACAGTAGGGGTTCTGTTTGCCTTTGCAAAAAACAAAGAGCCAAATGTGTTTGGCAGCGCCTTGCCGATAAAAGCATAAATAGTATGGCACACAAACACCGGCGCTTCAATGACAACGGCTTTTCTGATAGCTTGATCAACGAATTTTAGAAGGAGAGTATAACCGATGGAATTCAAATTCGGTAAAAAGGAAGAAAAATTCAGAAGCGAGATTCGCCAGTTCGTAAAGGAAAATCTGCCGCAGGGACATATCGGTCATAAATTTGAGGAGGAACTGGATGATGAAAACTGGGAATTTTCCATGTCCATCTCCAAGAAGCTGGCAGAGAAGAAGTGGCTTACGATTTCATGGCCAAAAGAATATGGCGGTTTGGGAGCTTCTAACTGGGAACGGGTAGTTTTTAGTGAAGAGGTCGGTTACTGGGGAATCCCCGGCACCGGTATGGGTATAAGCGGTACCAAGTGGGTGGGGCCTTCATTAATATTGTTTGGCACTGAAGAACAAAAAAAGAATTATATCCCCGCCATCGCTGCAGGAGATCCGGACGGTGTTTGGTGCACCGGTTACAGTGAGCCGGATGCGGGTACAGATCTAGCTGGTTTACAGACGAGTGCGGTCAGAGTCGGGGATGAATATATTATTAATGGCCAGAAAGTCTGGACCAGTTGCGCTCACAAGGCCAAGTGGTTATGGCTTGCCTGCCGGACAAACCAGAATGTGAAAAAAAAACATCAAGGCCTCAGTTTAATTATTGTGGACATGCAAAGTGAAGGCCTAAACGTAAGCCCTATTAAAAACTTTGTCGGAGGACATGTTTTTAATGAGATTTTTTTTAAAGACGTGAGGGTTCCTGTTTCTAACTTGGTGGGTGAAGAAAACAATGGATGGGCACATTTAATGACTGCTCTTTCCTTTGAAAGAGGGGTGGCTATCGGCACAACAGGGGCGCTAAGGCGCGCATTTGACGAAATCGTTCAATATACAAAGAAAACGGGCCATATCGAAAAACCGGAAATTCGCCAAAAGCTGGCTGAGTTGGCTACGGATATTGAGACCGCCAAACTGCTGGCATATGAGACAGCCTGGAAAACCGATAACGGTCAGAGAGTGATTTATGAACCTTCCAGGGATAAGGCCTACTGTGATATCGTAACTGAAAAATTGAGCAAAACAGGTATGGATATTCTGGGCGCCTATTCTCAAGTGGACGTTCACAGCAAAGATTCCAGGTGGACAAAACTGAATGGCACCTTCGAGCATATGTATTACTATTGTATTGGTATGGCTATTGCTGCCGG
>JAFDFT010000440.1 GCA_019309685.1 Deltaproteobacteria bacterium | reverse complement strand
ACAGGCATGGGTGTAAAAGCGACAAGATCTGAAACTGCCGATGAATTTGTTGAACAGCTTTCAGATGCCATGTCGGAAAAGGGGCCCCGATTGATTGAAGTGGTTCTTTGATTCAATAAAGCTATAATGCGATAGATTCATCCATGGTAAAATTTGTTAATGAGACAAGCATTTTCTATTATATAATAGTATGCCAAACATAAAACCGTTAAATCGCCAACCATCATACTTTTAAATATATAAGGGGGTAATAATGAAAAAGATAATATGTTTGCTGGCAGTTGTTGGATTGCTTATTCTGGCTTTTGGATGTGCTAGCACATCCAGTTTTAAAATTAACGATAAAGAAGAATTTAATAAAATCGTCCCTCGTAACTCAAAAGTAAAAAAGCTTGCTGGCGGGTTTATTTTCACAGAAGGACCTGTATGGATCAGCGAAGATGATGGGGATGGATTTCTGATTTTCAGCGATATTCAGGGCAACAAATTAAGGAAGTGGAGCAGTAAAGATGGCGTATCAATATTTAGAGAAATAAGTAACCATGCGAATGGAAACACTCTTGATCTTCAGGGACGTCTCATAACGTGCGAACACGGATCTCGGACTGTTACCAGGACAGATAAAAATGGGAAGATCACTACTCTCATTAGTAGATACAAAGGGAAAAAACTTAATTCACCAAACGACCCTGTCGTTAAATCTGATGGAACAATCTGGTTTACTGATCCTACTTATGGTCTTCTCGATTCCGGTGAAAGGAAAGAGCAGCCTAAAAACTACGTTTTCCGCTTAGACCCTGAAACAAGAAAAATCACACCAGTTGTTAACAATTTTAGTGCGCCAAACGGAATTTGTTTTTCCCCTGATGAGAAAAAGCTCTATATTGCCGATACGGGGGAAGGCCATATCCGTGTATTCAATGTGAAAAGTAACAATAGGCTTGATAAAGGAAAAATCTTTTGCGACATCGGTATGCCAGACGGCATACGCTGCGATTCCGAAGGAAGGTTATACTCGAGTGCTATGGACGGAGTACATATATTTTCTCCGGATGGATCTCTTATAGGGAAAATATTAGTGCCGGAAATGCCTGCCAATCTGGGTTTTGGTGGTGAAAATAATCAGACCCTGTTTATTACTGCCCGAACTTCACTTTATGCTGTCAAATTAAAGGTTAAGGGAAAATAAAATGTCATTTTTAATAGCCTAATGCGTTATCGTTACCCACAAATGGGAAATTTAATTGATTCGCTAGCGATGGACATCCCAGTGAGTGAGTTTCATTTGATGAGAAAAGGATAAAATATGAAGCCAACAGTGAACACCATCAAGAGTAAAGTTCTTTTATCTAAGTTTTTACGTGTTGGATGCATAATGATATTTATCGGAACCATGTATTTTTTAGCCGGCTGCTCAACCAAAGAAGGATACTTGTTCGGAAAGGAGGCTAACTTGGGGACTAAACCCGGAGAGGCAAGACCACCAATCGGAGAAGAACATTTACTCTCCGAATCCGGAATGTCAATTGCATATTATATTTACGGAGAGGGTGATACTATTGTCCTGCTGGCAAGCGCCGGACGATCTGTAAGCGACTTTAATGAGCTTGCTATAAATCTTGCTGATAACGGCTTTCGGACTGTTGCTGTCGAAAGCCGCGGCGTAGGCAAAAGCAGTCTTCCTGATGATGATTATAATCTTCACGATCTTGCAAAAGATGTTCATCAAGTATTGAATCAGTTGGGAGGGATAAAAAATGGAAAGGTTCATCTGGTGGGTCATGCTTTTGGAAATCGAGTGGCAAGGATGTTTGCCTCTGACCATCCCAAACTTTCCAAAAGCGTGATACTTATTGCTTCAGGTGGATTAGTAGAGATGTCCGAAGAAGCCAGAGAAGCTCTCCATGGCAGCTTTATGCTTTTCCTACCGAAGAAGACGCGGCTGCAGCACATTCGGAATGCTTTTTTTACTCCATCATCCGAAATACCAGACCACTGGATAGATGGCTGGTACCCAAAAGGCGCGGCAAAACAGGGGAAGGCCAAATCCACTCCCCTGAAAGAGTGGTGGAGCAGCGGGAAGGTTCCTATTCTCATCCTTCAGGGTGAAGATGATACCGTAGCACCTCCTGGAAACGCTACAGCTATGAAAAAAGAATTCTCAGATCGGGTAACTGTCGTCATGGTCCCTGATGCAGGTCATGCAATGCTGCCGGAACAGCCCGAAATAATTAAGAAGGAATTGCTCTTATTTCTTACCAATATGTAGGATCAAATTCAACAACCACCATAAAAAGGCTTGTTATTGACTCTGCCAAATTAAAATAACGGGAAAAAGTAAGGTTTGAAGGTCACACAGCAAATCGCTGGTCGCAGAAACATTGATTTTGTTATCTACTCAAAGGAGCACACATGATTGAAGAAAAATTTGAAGCAGTTTCTCAACGCGCGTTAAACAGCGTTGAGGGTATAAAACGAACGGGTTTAAAGATTATTGATCTCAAGGAACGGTATTCAAAAACCCTGATGCCCCTTGAAGGCAATGTTAACCACGTAGGGATGATGTATGCAGGGTCATTATTTACTATCGGAGAATTTTCAGGTGGAATTATCCATTTGGTATCTTTTGATATTAACCGGTTTTTCCCTATTGTAAAAGAGATATCCATCCGTTTTCGGCGACCGGCCCTGACGGACGTAACACTTGAAGTTTCATTCACCAAAGAGGAAGCAGACAGTATCCAGGCCGAAGCTGAAAAAAATGAAAAGGCAGATTTTACTCTTGACCTGGAAATAAAGGATCAGGAAAATGAAATCGTATCTATAGTAAACGGCGTTTGGCAGATTCGTAAAATTCCAGAAGGTATGGACGTCTCGATATAAGATGGTGCTTTGCTTTTTTCATCCAAGAGCGTTTCTGTTTCTGAAGGCAATATACTATTGGGAAAAATCAGTTGTAAGGCGTTTTTACATGAATACACTTCTAAGGAAAAGGAGAGTGCCAGATCCCACAACAAGCGCTATGTTAAAGGACCTAACAAACATCACAGATGAAGACCTTGAAAAGTTGTAATTGCTTGAAGCAATGTGCT
>JAFDFT010000439.1 GCA_019309685.1 Deltaproteobacteria bacterium | reverse complement strand
AAAAGGGCTGATACAAAAAGAAGAGAAAACCGGATCCAGGCAGACCCAAATAAGCGAGTTCTTCAACTTTATCAAATACCCGCGGGGTCTGGCAATTGCTTCAAGCGCTTTTTTAGTAATAATTATATCTACCTTTATTTTTTATTACGGTTTACCGTTTTTAACAAACGATCCGATGAAAGTCGCGCACCATCACTTCGAAGAAGCGGAAAAGCATTATCAGATTGCCATCAACAGTCTGAAGCAAAACATATCGGACTATGAAGCAAAACTTCCGCCCGAACTGGCGGCAGTGTTTAATGAAAACCTTGAGATTATCGATCAGTCTATTCAAGTTTGCCAGGCAGCCATTCGAGAGCATCCGGATAATGAACCGGCCAACGCTTTGCTTATGGCTTGTTATAAAAAGAAAATAGAACTGCTGAATGAAATTAGAAATCTTGCGGCGCAAGCCGGTTAAGGCGTCATTATTCAGCGAACAATGATAAAACAAAACAATACAGTTTGGAGGATATTATGAAATCAAAGAAAAGATATATTTCCATAATCATATTCGTCGCAATCCTGCTTTGCGCCCCATCTCTTATCTTTGCAAATGCAAAAGATAAAATCGAAAAATCATACGCTTTCAAGAGAGATGGAAGAGTAACGTTGCAAAATGTATCGGGTGACGTCATCGTCCGGGGCTCGAAAGATGATCAGGTCAAGATCACGGCAACTCATGCCGGAGG
This sequence comes from Deltaproteobacteria bacterium, assembly GCA_019309685.1. GTDB lineage: Bacteria > Desulfobacterota > Desulfobacteria > Desulfobacterales > JAABPS01 > JAABPS01. The sequence continues at coordinate 2,361 of JAFDFT010000439.1, read as the reverse complement.
AGCTAAAAATGACCTCAATGAAGTCGTTCATATCACGCAAACCAGCGGAGATATAAGAATCGCCACCCATGCCGGCAAATCATTTGGCATTTTTAGATCAACAACATCTGTCCGTTATGAACTTCTTATTCCGATTTCAGCTCATGTTAAGATCGAAACCACCAGCGCCAATGTTGAAATCAGCGGTATGGGTGGTGCTCTTGAAGTAAAAACGGTTAGCGGTACCATAAAAATACTATCAGTCAAAGAGAACGTAAAATGTAAAACAATTAGCGGCGATATTTATCTGAAAGATATTCAAGGCATCGCGGATCTCAAAACGACTTCCGGAGATATTCATATTCATCATTTAGACGGTTCTATAGAAGCCGAATCCGTTAGCGGAGACATGGATCTTAAAAATATCGATGGTGAAGTTGACCTGAAAACAACATCAGGAGATGTATCGATTTCGGGCATGAAGGGTTCTCTTGAAGCAGAATCTGTGAGCGGCGACATTGATCAAAAATCTCTATCTGAAATAAACGAAATCGAAATGGAAACCATCAGCGGAGATATATCAGCCCAGGGAGTTTTAGTTCCCAATGGTTCGTATATCCTGGGTTCCCATAGCGGGGACATTAAGTTCGCAGCTCCTCTTGAATCAAATTTTGAACTTTTAACAAAAACTTCCAATGGAGATATCGACTGCGATTTCGATCTTAAAGGATATGTAATAATTGACCGCAAACAACTTCAAGGAATTGTCGGCAAGGGCGGTTCGAGTCTGAACATTTCCACTTTCAGTGGGAATATCCATATCAATAAATACTAAGAATCAGGTTTATAGCCGTATTTTTATTAACTTAGAGAGTTTTGTGTTTTCCAAATCGGAATTTCACTGATTCTCCATACGGCGAAGTATTGCCTAAAAAAGAGAGGCTTCATATGAAAAATATACAACCAATGATGACAAACACCCAGGCTACAGGGCAATCCGATAGGCTTTACTATCTGGACTGGTTAAGAGTATTCGCCATTTTAGTAGTTTTTCTTTATCACAGTACCCGGTTCTTCAATCTGGGAGACTGGCATATTAAAAACATTACTACCTATGTCTGGGTGGAAATATGGAATATCTTTTCAATGACCTGGCTGATGCCCCTTTTTTTCATTATCTCCGGAGCCAGCCTGTTCTACGCGATCGGAAGATCCGGTGGTTTTTCCAAATTCTATTCGAATAAATTTATGAGATTGATGGTTCCGGTCCTGGTCGCAGCAGTCACACATAGTGCATTGCAAATATACCTGGAGCGCCTATCCCATGGACAATTCACTGGATCTTTTTTTTCATTTATCCCTGAATATTTTGACGATTTATATTTTGGAATAGGTGTCAATGAAGGAAATTTTTCCTTTTTCGGAATGCATCTCTGGTATCTGGTATTTTTATTTGTCGACTCTTTGATCTGCTACCGCCTGTTTACCTGGTTTAAAGGAAGTGGCAGGGGGACATTAAATAGGATAACAGCTTTATTGTGCACACCGGGATTGATGTATATATGGTTTTCGGTTCCTCTGATCATTATGTATGCGCTCATCCCCCCGGCTGTTTTAAATGCGGGTGCCGGTGCCTGGGGATTTCTGTATTACCTTTGGTTTCTGATCTCAGGATTCATGATCGTGTCCAATGAAAAACTTAAACAAAATATCATACATCAGCGATGGATTTCTCTTTCAATGGGTGTGGTTTTATCCGCTATTTTCATTTATCATCGCTTTAACCCTTCATTCATGGTGTTGATCCCTTCAACCGGCCATTGGATATATAAATGTATCTATTTTTTCAGTGCCTGGTGTTGGCTATTTGCCATCCTTGGTTTTAGTATGCGGTTTCTCGCTTTTGATCGTCCTTTCTTGAGAAATGCTAATGAAGGTGTATTGCCCTTTTATATCCTGCACCAGCCTGTTCTGGTTTGTATCGGTTTTTTTGTTGTTACCTGGAAAATTCATGCTTTCCTAAAATGGGCGATTATTCTCACCTGTTCGTTTACAATTATATTAACCCTTTACTTATTCTTTGTTAGAAGATTCAATCTTTTCCGCTTTTTATTCGGAATGAAAACAACCCGTCCCTTTTTCGATATTTTCAGGAAGAAGGGGCCTCTGGGTATTATTCATGCCCTTTATATTGGTTTGATAATTTTCGCGACCTCCGGGGCATCCGTAGATCGGTCACCCATGCCGTTGACCTATGACCCCGTTAAAGACATCGTCTTAAACAGTGAATCGATTTCATCAAAATCATCGACCGGTGTTCAGGTAATCGCCGACGATAAAACTTCCATCGGACAAGCCATCGAGTTTTCCGCGGGAGCCAAT
>JAFDFT010000438.1 GCA_019309685.1 Deltaproteobacteria bacterium | reverse complement strand
AAGACGGTAAGTTATACTTGCAAATGAATAAAAATATGAAGAAAGAGACTACTTCGACTTCAAACAACTGGCCGAACAAAGTCAAGAAGGCTACCCGAGGGCTTCTGCCCTGGCTCGTATCCGGGGGGTTGGTAGCTTACGTTGTGTACACTGAAGATATGGGAATCGTCATTGATGCCCTGGGCAAAGGCAGCTCGCCCGTATTTTTCGGGGTAGTTATACCTTTTTTAGTATCCCTTTTGTTTCTAGAAACCATCTTCCTACTGTATGGGTTCCGCTGGTTTGCAGGTGTGGGTCGATTCAGTGATCTTTTGAGGGCACGAGCCGCGACTTACCTGCTTACTGTAATCAGTATATTTGTTGGCCTCGGCGGGCTCGTCATTTACGGCAAGAAGCGCTACGGCCTATCGTATTCAATGGGAACGACAATTGTTTTGAATGAACTTTTACATGAACTTGCTTCCCAGTGTACCCTTGCTATGCTGGTCGGTATTCTTCTACCTGCCGCGCTTATACCTGCTGGAACTGTAATGCAGGTGCAGGCAGTTACAACAGTCGGAATGATTGGTGTTGGCATATATCTATTTATCCTTTTCATCTCCAGGCTGGCACGATATCTTCCGGAAGGTTTTCGTAAAAAGAATGTTTTCGACCCTTTTAATGACATAACTCTCCTGCAGTATGCTGTATTTTATTTGGTAAAATTAGTTCAGAATATTTTATACGGCTTTTTCCTGGCAGGACTTTTATATGCTTTTGGAATAAAACCACCCATTATCGTGTGTATCGCTTTTATGCAGATTATACATCTGACTCGCGCAATTCCTGTCTCCGCTTTTGGTATAGGAGTCGATCAGATTGCCATTTCGTTTCTTTTCAGTTCCTGGGAGCCGGAAAACTCCCCTGGACTTCTTCTGGCATGTTCACTTGTATTCACATTTACTCTAATCATTGGCCGCGCACTTCTGGGGGTACCTTTTCTCAAAGGCGTATTTGACGATTTGGTGAAACAATCCAATGACGAAGAACCGGAATAAGTGTGTTAAAACTTTTCGGATAGTTTATGATTATTAATTGCTATTAAACTCAACAAATCATGAATGAACTCAGAATTTTGTCTCCTACTGCTATTCTTGGCTATGGTTTTCCTGTTGAATCACTAGCCAAAGGTATGGACAAGAAACCACACGCTATAGCCGTTGACGCCGGATCCACTGACGCGGGCCCTTTTTTTCTGGGCATTCAGCCCGGATCAGGTAGCGGAAAACTCGCGCAATTTGCCAAAGCCATTGACGCCGACCTTCGCCCACTCATGAAAGCGGCTGTCCGGGCCGATATTCCACTGATCATCGGTTCCGCTGGGGGAGCCGGTGGTAATATGCACTTGTCTGGGATAGAATTTCTTGCCAGGGTGGTTGCCGAAGAGGAGAACCTCAATTTCCGCATGGCCCTTATCCAAGCTGAACTTGAACCGGATCTTGTTAAGAATAAATTGCGGGAAAAAAAGATCTCACCACTTGGACCCGTACCCGAGCTCTCTATTGAAGATGTGGACAGATCAGTACGAATCGTAGCCCAGATGGGAGTAGAACCGTTTGTAAAAGCGCTGGAAGAAGGCGCTCAGGTGATCATTGCCGGCCGCGCCAGTGATCCTGGCATGTTCGCAGCGCTTCCAATCATAAACGGATATGACACGGGCCTTTCACTGCATATGGGAAAAATTCTTGAGTGCGGCGCGATTGCCGCAGACCCTGGAAGTGGCAGCGATATCATTTTAGGAACAATTCGAAAAGATCATTTTCTTGTGGAACCGATGAATCCGGACAGAAGATGTACAGTCCAATCGGTTGCCGCCCACAGCCTCTATGAAGCTTCTGATCCATGGCGGCTTCACGAACCCGGTGGAGTTGTCGAACTTGCCGAAACAAATTTCACGCAAGAAACCAATCGCAATGTTCGTGTGTTCGGAAGCCGATTTGTTCCGGATCCTATTTACCGTGTTAAGCTGGAAGGAGCGGAACAGGTTGGGTATAGAACTATCTGCATTGCAGGTGTCAGGGACCCTTCAGTTATTAATCACCTTGATGAGATGCTGAACAACGCACGTACGAGAACCGCCGAACAGTTTAACGATCTTGACCCGAAAAGCTGGGAACTTCATTTCATGGTGTATGGCAGGAATGGAGTGATGGGTGTTCTTGAAACCGACATGACCATTCCACACGAAGTTGGCATTCTAATCGAGGCTGTTGCTAAAGAGGAGATGAATGCTTCAAGCATCTGCATGTTCGTCCACGCCCTGCTCCTTCACTATGGATTTCCAGGAAGAAAATCAACTGCAGGCAATCTGGCTTTTCCTTTTTCACCGCAGGATATACCTGCAGGGCCGGTGTATAGGTTCAACATTTATCATCTTATGGAAGTTGATGACCCACTGGCCCACTTCCCTATTCAGATAGTTGAGATCTGACATGAATGAAACAACTGTCCAGCTGCAAGATTTGGCATCAGTCATCCGGAGTAAAAATGCCGGACCTTTTATACTGACAATCGATGTCTTTTTTAAGAGCAGAGAAATCTTTAAGAAAGTACAGAGTTCCGGAAGCATTACTCGCGAACGCATCGCTCACCTTTACCAGATTGACATTAAGGATGTTTTGGAAATAACATTTTATGACCCTGCCACGGCCCTTAAAATTTCATTAAAAAGATGGAAGAGTTCTGCGGCACCGGGCGACACCGATGTCTTCGGATCACAGCAGCATGTACCGATTATGATGTTTGACCTTAAATTGGCAGGTTAAAAGCGTATTTTTGAAACCGGCTTTCGGATGTTCTGTGATAAATATTCTTACAGATGCAGAAAACTCACTCGACATACTATTATTGATTTCAATCTGAAAAAGCTATGCTTCAGAGCCGTTGAAACATCAAAAATGTTTCAATTCCCTCAACATATATGCTATAAATTCATCCACAACTTGAGTTACACTTGAGGTACCAGTAATCTGCAATTTCAAATTATGTGTAAAATGAAACTTCCCAAAGATAGTTAAAAAAAGAGACCTCTATATAATTAATACCTCAATTGA
>JAFDFT010000437.1 GCA_019309685.1 Deltaproteobacteria bacterium | reverse complement strand
TCCTTGACGTATGAGAGATTGTTATCTTAATATTCTGGATATATTGACTGAACATCCTATCAGAGATATCAAAATATGATTGGAGAAGAACCAAATAATTTTAATAAAAAACAGCAGGGATGTGCCTTGACATTGGCGAAAAACCGCTTAAATTATTGCAATTAAAGGTTCTTTTATAACAATATTCTTAAGACTATCCATTGAGGGTTGTCAAGATTGAGGAGTTTGAAATTATGAAGTTTAGATATTTTTTTATTATGGGGGCTGCTCTTTTTATATTATTTATGGGCTGCGAAAAGGAAAATGCGATTTCTCAAGACAATATTTCACCGCCAAAATCTGTGGTTGAATCTTCATCACACCAATCCAAAGGAAATCCATCAGCTTTTATCCCGGAAAACAGCTATGAGTTTGCACCCGTAGTGGACGGTACTCAAGTGATACATGATTTTATTGTGCTCAATAAAGGAGATGGCGATCTGGAAATTCAACGGGTCAAGACAGGCTGAGGGTGCACGGCCGCCTTTTATACAAGGCTCATCCCTCCCGGTGAAGAGGGAAAAATAAGCATAAAGTTAGACACAAATGGAAGAGGAGGTAGAGAGTTAAAGAAGTATATTACTGTTTTCACAAATGACTCGAAGAATCCTAAGCCCAAACTTATTATATATGGAAATGTTGAAAAGTTTGTCAACATTGAGCCGCCGAGTGTCAGTTTGCGCGGTTATGTTGGAGAAACTATGCAAAAAGAAGTTCGGATCATCCCAAGGGAGAAATATCCATTTAAGATAGTTACTTCAAATGCTCAATATGGGAAGGATATATTATTTCAGATCAATGAAAACAAAATAGGCGAAGCAACCGAATATCTCCTAAAAGTTAAGAATATAAAAAAGGAAAAAGGCGTATATCGGGACAAGATTATTTTGCAAACAAACAGTGAAATTAAACCAACGTTAAAGATATCTGTTTATCTTAAAATTTTGGAAAGAGAGCAGGAGAATAGAAATTAGTTTTCATGGAAGAAGATATTAAAGTTGTAATTTTTGATTGTGACGGTGTTATGTTTGATTCGAGCAGTGCGAATATCGCATATTATAACGCTATACTCAAGCATTTTGGCAAAGAACCATTGACCCCCAAGCAGTTTGAATATGTTCATATGCATACGGTATACGCCGCGCTTTGCTATTTGTTTGATAATGAAACTGACCGAAAAGCGGCATTATCATACAGTGCGAATATGAGTTATGAAGAGTTTATTAAGTACATGGAGATGGAACCAAACCTGACGACTCTGCTTGATTGGTTAAGGCCCGAAATGAAAACAGCGGTTGCTACGAACCGTTCCACTACAATCGGCAGGGTTTTGACTGAACACAACATCGAGAAGTATTTTGATCTTGTGGTAAGCGCGCTGGATGTGGAAAATCCCAAACCGGCTCCGGATATGCTCATTAAGATTATTGACCATTTTAACATAACCCCAAAGCAAACGATATACATAGGAGATTCACAACTGGACGAAGAAGCGGCAAATGCAGCAGGAGTTCCGCTCATCGCATATAAAAATCAAAGTCTTTCAGCAGACTATCATATTAATGGATTCATGGAAGTTCAGGAGATTCTTGACGGCAGAACGAGTAAACATCGCTTATGATTCCTTTTAAACCAGCTTAGGAGTGTTTATAAAAATGAATGTTCTATCAGTAAAGCTCATCTATTTTTCACCCACCGGAACGACTAAAAAGATCCTTGAAGGGATCGCCAAAGGAATGGGTATTGAAAACATTGAACATGTGGGTATGACCCTGCCCGATGCGACGACAAAGCCGCTTGACAGTTTTACGGATGAACTGGTGGTAATAGGCGCACCTGTGTATTCTGGAAGATTGCCGGATGATGCAGTAAAGCGATTTAAACGTTTTAGAGCTGAAAACACGCCTGCTGTTATGGTTGTGGTATACGGCAATCGCGAGTATGAAGACGCTCTTCTTGAACTTACAAATTTATCCAAAGATTTAGGTTTTGTTCCTATATCAGCGGGCGCATTTATTGGTGAGCATTCTTATGCCACAAAAAATGTGCCCATTGCCAATGGCCGGCCGGACACCAAGGATATTGAAAAGGCAACTGAATTTGGGGCGGGCATTATGCGAAAAATGACTGACATTCAAACCTTGGATGGTGTATCTTCTTTAAAGGTTCCCGGCAATTTTCCCTATAAAGATGGAATGCCTTCACTCCCAGAGTCTCCTGAAACCCTGGAAGAAATCTGTACCACTTGTGGAACGTGTGCAGATATCTGCCCTAGAGCTGCTATTACGGTGAATGATACGGTTGAGACGAATCAGAATCTGTGTATCAAATGCTGTGCGTGTGTTAAAGGATGCCCCGAAAGTGCGCGTGTTATGGATGTCCCCCGCATCAAAGGCGCAGCAAAATGGTTAAATGAGAATTACAGCCTTCGAAAAGAACCGGAGGTATTTATTTAAGGTTCTTCTCCAATTTGGTTGGAGAAGAAGATTCTAGGATTCGGGGGGTCAAGGGTTCCCCGCTCAAAGTCCGGGATCTTCGACAAGTGTTTATTTTTTAGTAATTTTATTAAAGCCTTAAGCATTCTTTCAATCTACCTAATAGTGTTTGGAAATTATGATTGGCTTTCGTTATTGAGAGAGCCGGAACAGAACAGTCGCTTATTTGAACAGCGAATGTCGAATGCTGAATATCGAACATCGAATCACGAAGGTTTCTCATGTTTTTTGGCTTTTTTGCGTTGTATATATTTCAAAGTATCCTTTCGATATTCGATATTTTTTAATTAAGATTATTGTAATTTTTTACCACATGTTTAATTCTTTATAGGTTTTAAGCACTTCACTCAAATCCTGGAATCCTTTTCGGATCATCAACTATTTTGAAAATGATCCTTATTTAATGACTCAGAAAGCTCGAGTAGTGTGAAATGGTTAGATCAAATTAACACGAATTACTGATTACCAAAACCGTTCCACTGCCCACAATCCGGGCACTGCCAGATGATCATATTACAGGACATTCCCCACACATTTTCATGCATGCAATCCTGGCATA